>JBMSSC010000050.1:0-17735 GCA_049424145.1 Bdellovibrionia bacterium | reverse complement strand
ATTGAACTATTTTTGTTAAAATTAGAAAAAGGAAACAGAAATGATCGATAGTGGTTTTGATGCAACAATCGGTGCCCTCAATACCTCCTTGAATTTAAGGCTAGCGAATCAGAATGTGATTAGTAGCAATATTGCGAATGCTGATACTCCTGGCTACAAAGCCAAGAAAATGGAGTTTGAGTCTGCTCTGAGAGATGCTCTTGGGGTGGGATCAGAAACGCCAGCTATGCGAACTCATGCAGGACACTTGGGGCATTTAGACACCGATGCGGTTGCACCAGAAATCTACGAAGATCCCAATGGCGTTGAATCCTTGGATGGAAACACCGTGGATCGAGCCGCAGAGATGGCTAAGATGGCTGAAAATCAGATCCTCTATGATGCGTCCGCTGAGATGTTAAAGAAGAAACTGGGTATGCTCAAATACGCCATCGGCGAAGGGGGAGGTAATCACTAATGGACTTTTTTTCATCCATGAGAGTCAGTGCTTCGGGTCTTGATGCGCAAACCAAGCGCATGAATACCATTTCCAGCAATATTGCTAATTCCGAAACCACGCGTGGTGTCGATGGAGGCCCCTATAGGAGAAAAGACCCCATCATTGCTGCGGAGACCGATCGGGAGAGCTATGGGGAAATTCTACAGAATCAGCTGGATGAGGACATACAGGTCGTCAGTGTGGTGGGGATTCACGAGGACGAAAAACCCCCGAGGATGGTCTATAACCCGAATCATCCGGATGCCAATGCGGAAGGCTACGTTGCCATGCCCAATGTCAATCCTGTTGAGGAAATGGCCAATATGATCAGTGCTCAGAGATCTTACGAGGCGAATGTCACGGCAATGGGAGCAGCCAAGCAGATGGCTCAAAAAGCCCTTGAGATTGGGCGCTAATAGTCAATGAAGAATGAGGCGTGCTTAAAAAAATGATCCAAGAAAAGAAGAGGATCCATGTCTAACTTGATGGTCGATAATCTCAGTCAGTTTGCTCGCTCCGGAGAGTTTCTTCGCTCCTATGCCGATCGCGTTCAGACGCAGCGAGGAGAGATGTTAGAGTCCCCTGGGGCTGAAAACCCAGGAAGAGCAGGTGAGTCTGGGAAAACATTCTCTGAAATCCTGACCAACTCGATGGATCAGGTGAATCTCCACCAAGCTCAAGCAGATACGGCCATCAAAGAGATGGTTGCAGGGCGGAATAAGAACATTCATGAAACGATGCTCACCATTGAAAGAGCCGATACATCGTTGAAGCTGATGATGCAGGTTCGGAACAAAATTTTAGATGCGTATCGTGAGATCATGAGAATGCAAGTTTAGTTTTAATTCATCTGAAGTCAGATAGCGAGGTCATGATTGGATAATTATTTTGAGAAGGTGTTTAAACAAATCAAAGGGTTTATCAATAACCTAGGCCCCAAGAAGATTCTTGCGGTCTCTGCCACGTTTCTGGGTATTTTTATCCTGATTGGGAGCCTTTTTTATTGGGCGGGTGATACGACGTATGTTCCCTTGATGTCGAATCTTAATCCTGAAGACGCCAGTAACATCATGCGCGTACTTCGGGAGAAGCATATTCCATTTAAGATTGATGTGACGGGAAAAAATGTATCGATTCCATCGGAGGCCGTTCATGAGCTGAGGCTCGAATTGGCCACGATGGGGCTTCCTCAGACCAGTGTAGTGGGTTATGAGATCTTTGATAAGCAGTCGCTGGGGACAACAAGTTTTATTCAGAAGATTAACCAAAAAAGAGCTCAAGAAGGCGAGCTCATGCGCACGATTAACACGATTAAGGGAGTCAAGCGCTCTCGAGTGCATCTGGCCGTTCCAGCGAAAAGTACCTTTGTGGAGGATCAAAAGCGTCCATCGGCCTCCGTGGTGGTGGATCTTGAGCCAGGAGTTAAGCTCACGGATAAACAAGTCTATGGAATTGGGAACCTCGTATCCAGGGGGGTAGAAGGACTCGATATCAGTGATGTGGTGATTATGGATTCGGAGGGGAAGGTGCTCTCAAAGAACACCAATGATCCCTTGGCTGCATCGACGGCCACACAGCTTGATTTTCAGACGAAGCTTGAAAGTGAGCTGGAAAAGCGGATTGATGGCGTGCTCTCCCACATTGTTGGCGAAGGTCGGGTGGTGGCTAAGGTGACGGCGGATTTGGATTTCTCTCAGGTGAGTGAGACCCAAACGCTTTATGATTCCGAGGGTGCTGCGGTTCGGTCCGTGGAGAAGCGCTCGGATACCATGAATGGGACCAGGCCCCAGGCTCAAGGCGTCTCAGGGAGTCAGGCCAATAATCCGGCTCAGTCGGCTCCTGGGGGGAATGAAATTAAGACGGAGACCTCAAAAAATAATGAAGTGACCAATTTTGAGGTTCCTCAGACCGTCCGAAAAACCTCCCGATCGGTAGGCAGCATCCGACGACTTTCCGTGGCTGTGGTTCTCGACTCCCATTTGATTAAGGAAGTCGGAAAAGACGGAAAAGTGAGTCAGAAATACGAGAACTGGTCGCCGGAACGCCTCAAGGAGTTTGAGCAGATTGCTGCCGGTGCCGTGGGCTTGGATCGAAACCGTGGGGATAGCATTGAAGTCAAGAGCATGGAGTTCACGCACGAGGATTTCGAAGAGGCTCAGAAGATTCTCACCGAACGCGAGAACCGAAGCTATCTGATGAACCTTCTGATCTATGGCGTCATGGGCTTACTCATCGGCTTGTTCTTTATGTTTGTGGTCCGACCCTTCATCAAATGGGTCACAGAGAACACGATTGACAGTGTGGATACGTTCCTTCCTCAAACAATTGAGGAGCTGGAGAAGATCCAAAAGAACACGGCTGTGGCCTCCTTAGAGGATATTGTTCCGATGATTCCTGATCATACGGATCCCGCAAAGGTCGAAGGAGAGATGATCAAGGAGAAGATCGTCAGCCTCGTGGATGCGAATCCGAACAAGGCTGCTTTGATCTTAAAAGAATGGCTCGATCAAACGGCGGCAAAACGACGGGATGAGGAAGGCGACGGAAAGTCGAAAGCTTCGGCGTAGGGAATCGGCCGTGAACGTCTGGGTTAGGATTGAATTTTTTGGAGGGGATTTATGGGGTTTGAGTCGTTTGATGACATGAATGGGCTTGAGAAGTCTTCCCTGTTGCTCAATGTCTTGGGAAATCAGGTCACTCATCAGATTTTTAAAAAAATGAAGGACAATGACGTCAAGCGGCTCGTAAATGCGATGAGTCAGGTCACTAAGGTGCCGATCTCCACGGTGAAGTCAGTCCTTCAGGCGTTCTATACTGAGATTGCTGAGGAGGATAACCTGATTTTTGGACATGCTCAGGGGCGAGACTTCGTCCTATCCACTCTAGGCGAGGAGCGAGCACGGACGGTTCTTGGACAATTGGCTGTTTTAGAGGGGAGTCGAACACTGGAGGCCTTGGAGCTGGTTGACCCCAGAACCTTGGCCAACTTCCTGATGAACGAGCATCCACAGACCGTAGCTCTGATTCTGGCACATTTGGAGTCGGATAAGAAATGTGAAGTCCTCAAGAGGTTGCCTGAGGTGATTCAGACTGAAGTGGTTCTGAGAATTGCAAATCTCGACTTTATTTCTCCAAATCTCATTGCTCAAGTGGACGAGGTGCTCAAGCAGGAGCTTGCAACCCTAGGCTCCATTGATACGCAGCAACTCGGAGGCGTACAGCCGATTGCTGAGATGTTAAACTCCATGGATAAGGCAAGCGAGCAGACGATTATGAGCAAAGTGGAGGAGAAGGATCCTCAATTGGCCGAGGAGATCCGCAAACTCATGTTCGTCTTCGAGGATATTATCTATATCGATGATCGTGGCATTCAAATGGTCTTAAAGGAGGTGCCAAACGATAAGTTGGTCATCGCCCTAAAGAATGCAACCGAGGAGATCCGCGAGAAGATTTTCAGAAACATCTCTAAGCGAGCTCAAGATCAGTTGAAAGACGACCTGGCCTCCTTAGGGCCTCTGAGGCTTTCGGATGTTGAGGCGGCTCAACAGGTCGTGATTAACGCGGCTAAGAAGCTTGAGGCCGAAGGAAAAATCATCGTCAGTCGAGGCGGTGATGCAGATGCGATTGTTTAAAATCATTGAAGGAAACTCATGTCAGACGGCAAGATGAAGGGTTTTAAGGTCACCCCCGAGTCAAAAAGCACCGCTGGAGTGAAAGTCTCCGAGGTCAACTCAGGGTTTCAGCGGCAGGTGGGATCGTTTGAGGTGATTTCGCTGAAGAATCAGCAGACCAATCGGTACGATCAAATTAAGCAGAAGTTTGGACCTCTTGCAGTGACCGATCCTGATCGTGCGATGAGAGCCTTAAAAGACCGTCGTTTTAGCCTAAATCCGCTCTTAAAAGAGCCTCTTTCGGTTGAAGAGGAGGAGAAGCGGGTTTTTGATGAGAAGCTCAAACAAGAGGTTGAGCAGATCCGAGAGGATGTCAAAACCAGGGCTCAGCAAGAGGGCTATGAAGAGGGAGTTCGTCAGGGTCGTGAAGAGGGGTATTCTCAGGTTCGCCTTCAAGTAGACGAAGAGATCACTCATCTTCAACAGCTGATGGAGCAATTGGAGAGCGCTCGGTCGGAGATCTTCAGATTAAATGAGAAGTTCCTCATTGGATTGATCTTTAAAATCTCGCGGATGGTTCTATTGCGTGAGTTGAGCCTAGATCGAGAGTTTTTATCCAGGCTGACGCTCGAGCTGGTTGAGGGTGTGGGCGTGCGCGATCATGTCACGGTGAAGATCAATTCTGAGGATGAGGGCTTCATTGGAATGCTCAGGCAAGATCTGTTGAAAAGATTCGGGGAGCTCAAGAATCTTAAGATCGAAGTTTCTCCAGAGATCGCCCGAGGAGGGTGTCGGGTTGAGACCGAATATGGCTCAATCGATTCCAATCTCGAGCAGCAACTGCAGCGCATTGAAGAGGCTCTGCTTGAGCATAAATCCGATGATCGATCCGATGAGAAATCGGATTCCGCCCAGTGAAATGAGGGTTCATGACCTGGAGAATTGATCAGTCCCCCTATTTAGAACGTCTTAATCAATCCCTGCTTCATACTCGAATGGGTCGGATAACCAAGTCGATTGGATTGACCTATGAAGCCTATTTGCCAGGTGCATCGGTTGGAAGTCTTTGTCGGATTTTAGCCTCGCATGACTTGGATTCAGATTTGGGCTTTGACGCTGAGGTCGTGGGCTTCCGAGATAAACGGGCACTGCTCATGCCATACGATGATGCAGCCGGAGTCAATACGGATAGTTTGGTGGTGCTCAAGGAGAGAAGCTCAACAGTCAGTGTGGGAGATGCCCTCGTGGGTCGTGTGTTGGATGGAAAAGGAGATCCAATCGATGGAAAGGGTCCCTTGATTCATCGCCTAGGTCAGGTGAGTCAGCGGAGTTTATATCAGAAGCCCACTCATCCACTGGAGAGGCAAAAAGTGGAGGAGCCCTTAGATCTTGGAATTCGATCGATCAATGGTCTTTTGACCTGCGGAAAAGGACAGCGCTTGGCGATCATGGCGGGTTCTGGGGTCGGAAAATCGGTCTTACTGGGAATGATGGCTCAGCATACGAAGGCAGATATCAATGTCATTGCTCTGATCGGGGAACGCGGACGCGAAGTTCGAGAGTTTATTGAAAATGATCTAGGCCCCGAGGGCTTAAAACGCTCTGTGGTGATCGTATCGACCTCGGATCGCTCCCCACTGCTCAGAATGCGAGGGGCGTACTTGGCTGCAACGGTCGCCGAATACTTCAGAGATCAGGGAAAAGATGTTTTATTTCTCATGGATTCAGTCACACGTTTTTGTATGGCTCAGAGAGAAATTGGTCTCTCCTTAGGTGAGCCTCCTGCTTCCAGGGGATTTACTCCGAGTGTTTTTTCTAGTATTCCAAAATTACTTGAAAGAGCAGGAATGGCTCCGGTCAAAGGAAGTATCACGGGTTTGTTCTCGGTTCTGGTCGAAAGTGAAGAGATGGATGACCCAATTGCTGATGCCGTTCGATCGATCTTAGATGGTCACATTGTGTTGAGTCGTACCATTGCGCAGAAGAATCATTTTCCCGCCATTGATGTCTTAAAAAGTGCAAGCCGTGTGATGAGATCAGTGATTACTCAGGATCATGTGAAGTGGGCGGGACAAATCAAAGAATGGATTGCGAACTATCAAGAGGCTGAGGATCTGATCAACATCGGAGCTTACGTTCGAGGGAGTAATCCGAAAGTGGATCAAGCCATCGCAGTTCGAGATAAGATCAATGATTTTTTAAAACAAGGAATGGGCGAGAAGGCAAGTTTTTCCGATACGCTAGCTCAGCTTCATTCTATTGTTCGATTAGGAGAGTCTCATCTTTTAGCTAACCAAGCTGTTCCAGAAGGAAAAAGGGGTCAAGGGGGATCCTCACAGGTTCGATTTTAAGTGGTTAAAATTTTCAGTGGATTGGGGAAAAATATTCAGTCTTTTAAAAAAAATAAAATAAGTGAAAAATAGAGTTATCGATGAAGAAATTTAAATTCAAATTTAATACAGTGCTGAAAGTGAGAAAGACCAGGGAGCGTGAGTTTCTCCGTCATCTGGCTCGCACTCAGCGCGTGCATCAGGAGTGCATCCAAAAGAAACAAGATTTGATCAACGAGCTGAATCAAGCTTGGAAGAGAAGAGAAACTTTTGCTCAAACCAGTGAGACGATCACACGATTTCATCTGGAGGAAAGCTATATCCAAGGAGCGAAGCGGAGAATTGTTCAAAGTGAGGCTGCGATTCAACGCGCAGCAAAGGCAGTTCAAAAAGCACTTCAGGTTTATCTATTGGCCAAGCGCGAAAGTAAAGCCATTGAGCTTCTTTTGGAGCAAGCAAAAGCTGAACATCAAAAGGCCGTTTTAAAGTTTGAGGATCGCAACTTGGATGACTTTGTGATCATGAGAACGTCACGATCGAATGAGGGCTATGAAATTGAGTCAGAATAAGAGGATCCGATCTTCAGTGATTCATGGGATACTGAGTGCATGGCTTCTGTGCTCCACTAGCTCAGTGGTCTTAGCCAATGAGTCTGCCTCTCATGATTCAGCAGGTGGGGGTCATGAGCCCAAAGCACATTCAGAGCCATCGAATGAATCCAAGGGGGCTCAAGCAGAAGGCCATGGGGCAGACGCCTCAAAGAAACCCTCTGCTCACTCGGAGGCCCAGAAAACGGGTGCTGAGGGGCATGGTGAGTCGGCTCAAGGTGCTGAGGGGCATGCCGATGCGGCTCCTGAGAAGCGCGTGATTCTGAAAAAGAAGCGAAGGTCCAATTCGGATTTTAACTCCTCCTTGCTTTCTGAAAAAGGGAAGTCCAACACTTGCATTTTAGATCAATCGGTTCTTGAAGATTTGGAGCGAAAAAAGAAGGAAATGGAGGCCAAAGAAAAGCAATTGGCCGCCAAGGAAGTTGAGCTCGGTCTGCGAGAGAAATCGATTGCCGAGGAATTAGCAGGTCTTAAAAAAGTCAGAGATGAAATTCAGATCGGATCCCAAGAACGGGCGAAGAAGAAAGAATCCGACGTCGCCAAGCTAGTGGAAACATTTATCACGATGACCCCAAAATCAGCCGCCAAGGTTCTAGCCACCTTGGATGACCGTCTTGCGGTGGCTGCGATTTCTCGGATGGAGTCAAAAAAGTTAGCGAAGATTATGAACCTGATGGATCCAGCTCGTTCCTCAAGGTTGTCCGAGCTTCTGGCGGGATTAAACGGGTCAAAAATCAAGGCGGAAAAGCCTGAAGAACAGGAGGGTGATGATGGAAAAGCTCAGTAGCCTCTCAATCGATCCTTCTTCTTCTCGTTCCCCATCAACCGCCAAGGCGTTGGGAGAGAGGAGGCCTTCTCTGGCTTCCTTGGATCGCTCACGGGATAAGAACCGGACCGCTCAGAAATCCCGTTCCCAGGGTGATTCCGAGTTTATGGGTTATATCTCACAGGCCCAGCAGACCAGGCAACCCATTGAGTCCTCTCCAGCCGGGGAGTCCTCGGTTTCCTCGGGTCGCTCCCCTTCGCCTCAGGCTCCGGGTGAATCCAGCAAAGCAGGGGGATCCAATCCTGTTTTAAAAGCCGGGCAGAAGGATTCCCCAAATCTCTTGTCGTCTTTAGAAGTCTTGCCTGAACCCGAGTCGCTCGACTCTTTGGTGGGTGGTTCTAAGATCGTCTTCACCAAAAAAGGCCTCTCGCCTTGGGGTGAAACCCAAGATGGAGTCCAGGCCGAGGACCAGACGGTGAAAAGCACCGCGATGAATGCTGCGGGGCTGGTGCCTGCTGGGAAGGAAGAAGTGCTGAGTGATTGGGAGGTCTTTTTGCCCTTGAAGCAGCCTTCAATTGATCCAGGTTCACAGCCTGTTTCAGGTAGGGAGATCCAAGACGGGATGACCCTCAGTGAGCTGGCTCAGAATTTTCAAGGTCAATGGCAGGGCGATACGGAGTCCTCCTTGGATGCCCCATCTGAAGCCATTGTCAACCGTCAGAGTTCTAGAAGCCAGGGAAAATTAATGGCCGTAAACTCGGGCGCTTCTCCCATGAATCCCTTGGAGATTCGAGAGTTCATGCGCTCGGTTCAAGGCGCAAACCAGCAAAAAGGAGGGGGGTTCCAGGATCAAAGCTCGTCCTTTGGAGCGATGATTCAAGAGGGTCCTTCTGGGGAAAAGGGCGTGGAATCGATGGACGCTGGGGGGAGTGAAGGCAAGGGTCCTGCTCCTATGATGCTGAACCCTCGTGCTGAGGTTCTGCTGGGGGCTCAGATGGGACCGGCCTTAGGATTCGCCTCTGCAGACGCGGGGCGCTCGATGATTTCTGCTTCAGTGACGACCGGAGCCAATGCTCAGCCCAGACTCACCAGTGAATCCCTTCAGAATCTTGGGTTAAATATTAAGCAGATTGCCGCTCAGGGCTCAGGGAGTATGAGGGTCCACCTCAGACCCGATCACCTGGGGGAATTGAGTATTCGGGTCTCCACTCAGGGCAATCAGGTTCAACTGCAGATCCAAGCCACCGATGAACGAGCTAAAAAGATCATTGAAGAGAGCCTAGGATCTCTTAAAGACTCTCTGTCGTCGCAGAACTTAAGCTTAAAACAGGTGGATCTGTCAGTGGCTCAGCAGCAGCCCTCCATGAGCTTGAACTCAGAGTTCAATCAGGACTCAGGCTCTCCGTCGTTTCAATCCGGCTTTCAGGAGAGTTGGAGTGGTGGTTCTGAGCGAGGTTTTAGGGATGCGCAAAGAGAGGAAGGATTAGAGAATCCGAGCGCTCGAGGTGGGAGAACAGAGGGCCTCAGGATGTTCAATCCCGTGAGAGCCTCTGCGCTAGGAAGCGGACTGGGCCGTAGTGGTCGAATTGACTTAATGGGTTAGGAAACAAGATGAAACTGAGGAATTGCACTAACATAAAAGAGGTGACCCGCAGATGAGTGAGATCAATTCACCCTCCTCGGTTCAGTTTGGAGATAGCCTCACGCGCTTCCAAGCTCAGTATGGAGCCAAAGCGGAGCGACCTCGAGAGGTCAAAAAAACCCTCGATAAGGATGATTTTTTAAAGATCATGGTCACTCAGATGAAAAACCAAGATCCGCTCAATCCATTTAAGTCCGAACAGATGGGCACGCAGATTGCTCAATTCACCTCCGTTGAACAACTGCAAAACGCAAATCAAAATTTAGGCAAAATCGCCTCTCAGAATCGACCTCTGGAGCAATTAGCCATGACGAACCTCATCGGAAAGGTCGTCACGGTGGATCGTGAGCGATTCCCTCATGTGGAAGGTCAAAATGACTTGCTCAGTTTTCATCTCACCCAGGATGCAAAGACGCTTGAGGCAGTGCTTTTAAGTGAGACCGGAGAGGAAGTCTATAAGAAGGATCTCGGAGAAACGAAGGCCGGTCCAGTGACCTTTTCATGGGACGGCATTAAGTCCAACTCCCTTCCTGCAAAGACGGGCAACTATTTGATGCGAATTACGGCTAAAAACGATCGGGATGCCTCCATTGAGGTCAATCCTCGTGTGCAGGCCCGAGTGATTGGTGTGAGTTTTGAGGGAAGTGAGCCCGTGTTCTTAGTGGGAACGGCGGAGCACCAGGAGAAAGTCACGCTGAAGAACTTGGCTAAGATTGAAATGGATTTAGGGGGCAGTGATCTGAAAGCTCAGAAACTGCCTCAGATCAATTCAGCTCCAGTTGGGGGGCTTCCCCAATCAGAAGCTCTGGCTGGAGCAGGAAAGGAGGGAACTTGAGTCGCTCACCGATACTGTACCCGAGCATTACTTCGCTTCCGGGGCAATCGGGGGTTCGAAACCTGGATCAAACAGGACCCAAGAAACAAGAAGGGGTCCCCAGTGAGTTTGATGAGGTTTTAAATCAGATTAAACCCCCGTTGAAATTCTCAGCCCATGCGTTCCAGCGCATCAAAGATCGTAGGATTGATATTGATCCTGCAACGATGAGTAAGATTAATGATGCTGTGGATCGCGCCGAGGCAAAGGGAGTGGAAGATACCTTGGTCCTCACCAAGGATGCTGCGTTAATTATTAGTGTGAAAAATAGAACGGTTGTTACGGCTGTGGATCGAAATGCAGTGAGTGGGAATGTATTTACGAATATTGATGGAGCAGTAGTGATTTAGGAAGTCAGTGGAAATCATAGGCTGGACCCTTTGAGGGAAGCCTAACAATCCCGAATGATGGACGGATTGTAATAACTAAACTAATGCAATGAATGCAAGGAGGCTTTCCGTATGGGTATTCTTTCTTCAATGTTGACAGGAACTTCAGGTCTATCGGCTCAAGGTGAGGCGTTATCCGTATTTAGTGATAACATTGCAAACGCTGGGACGATTGGCTTTAAAGTGAGTCGACCTGAGTTTCAGGACGTGATCTCTCAATCACTTAAGGGGTATCAAGGCGGCAACCAAGTCGGTCGTGGAGTTCGCCTCGGTGCTGTTAATCCAATCTTCTCTCAAGGCTCCATTCTTCAGACGGAATCACCCACTGACATCTCGATTACCGGAGATGGGTTTTTTGTTCTCCAAGGAATTGATGGTCAAACCTACACACGAAATGGATCCATGCACTTTGACAAGGAGGGAAAGTTAATTAACTCCGATAACTTCCATGTTTTGGGGTATCAAGCCGACGATGATGGCAAAATTACCTCAAAACTCGGGGAGATGGAGATCACTCGATCCGTGATCCCTGCGAAGCCCACCAATGAAGTGAAGCTATTTGCTAACCTGGATTTAAGAAGCGAGATTAAGGAAAACTTTGATCCTGAACAACCTGATTTGACTTCGCACTTTGGAACCGGTGTGACAGTCTATGATTCTGCGGGTATTGCTCATTCTGTGAACCTCTACTTTAATCGAACGGAAGATGGAGTTTGGACCTGGAGAGCCATGGCCAAAGGCGATGAAATCGTGGGAGGAGCAAAGGGCAAGATGGTGGAGTGCGCCAAGGGGAAATTGGTTTTTGATACGGATGGGCGATTAAAAGAGCAGGTGACCGATAAGTCCTCCTTTAGTTTTACCAAAGGAGCGCTTCCCAATCAGGTGGTGAAATTCAATTTTGGAGCCGATAAGAAATCCGGTGGCAATGGCCTGGAAGTCACTCAGTATGGAACAGCTTCTGAGACGTATAAAAATGTTCAGAACGGATCCACGGGTGGAAGCTTGATGGGTTTGAGCTTTAATGATGATGGGACCATGATTGCTAATTTCACCAATGGTCAGAGCTTAGTCATGGGAAAAATCGCTTTGGCTAAGTTTGAAAACCCTGAGGCGTTAAATAAGGTCGGTCAAAACCGCTTCCGAGCCAGTAGGCTTTCTGGTGAAGGTTCCATTGGCTCCCCTCAGGCCGGTGGTCGTGGACGTTTGACGGCTAAAACGATTGAAGCCTCCACAACAGATATTGCTAACGAATTCATTAACTTAATTCAGGCTCAACGGAACTTCCAAGCCAATACGAAGGTGATTAGTACCTCCGATGAGATGCTTCAGGATGTCTTAAACTTGAAGCGCGGTTAGTGAATGAGATCTGAATTGAGAGTCAGTGTTTTGACTCTCAAGTATAAATAAAAATTATTTATATTAATGAAGCTCTAGGTCTTGCCTCTGCGGGTACTTCCATTGCAAAATAGGAAGTACCCGCGAGGAGGACTTTTCGCTTATGAGGAGCTTCAAAAATCAGTTGCTCAATACTCGAGGTCAAGCAGGAGGAGGATTAGTGATGATCCTCACGGCTGTGAATCTCTTGGTGACGCTTGGAATTGTGGGCGTCTTATACCTTTCCTTTCAAAAAGATAAGAATCGGCAAGAAGCCGAAGACATTGCTCTTAGAGCCTCCGAAGAGGATTCAAAAGAAAAGGGAGAGGGCCATGGCGGAGGGGGAGGTCATGGGGGAGGCCACGGAGAGGCTGAGAAAGCCCCTAAAAAGCACGAAGAACTCGGTAAGATGATCAATCTTGATCAGTTCACCGTGAATCTCTCAGCTCCTGGAAGTACCGCTCCTAAGTACCTTCGGATCAATATCTCGCTTGAGCTTCCAAACGAGGAAGTTGAAGCGGAAGTCAATTTCAAAATCCCTCAAGTCAGAAATACGATCATTGATTTAGTCAACAGTAAGCGATCCTCCGATCTTGCAACCGTTGAGGGGCGAGAGTTTCTCAAGGAGGAAATTAAGTCTTCTATCAATAGTTTCTTAGTGAGTGGAAAAGTGAAGGGAGTCTTCTTCACTAGTTTTGCTTTACACACGTAATGGACTTGGGAGCGGGATGCTCCTGGGTACGGTAACCAAGCTAGGATGGCTCAATTATGAATCAAGTTCTTACCCAATCTGAAGTGGATGCACTGCTTGGAGCAGTCGGGGGAACTGCGCCTGCAGGAGATTCAGGCCAAGCCCCCAGTGACGGAGCGACTTCAGGGGGTGGATTTCAGGAGAATTTCTCAGGAGGATCCGCTCGAGCATCCAATCAGCCCGATGTGACTCTCTACGACCTGACGAGTCAGGATCGCGTGATCCGGGGTCGGATGCCCACCTTGGATATCATCTATGAGCGATTCATTCGACTCTATCGAATGTCCCTTTCGAACGCGCTGCGTAAGATTGCCTCGATTAATATTATTTCGACCGATCTTCTGAAGTTTGGAGAATTTGTCAACACGCTTCCGATCCCCAGTTGCATGTGCATCATGAGGTTTGAGAGCCTCAGGGGATCAGCGCTCCTAGTCTATGAGTCCAAGCTGGCCTATGCACTCGTGGATAGTTTCTTTGGGGGCACGGATCGTCAGTACGCAAAGACTGAGGGAAAAGAGTTCACTCGCATTGAGCTTTCGATCATGCGCAAGGTGATGGATTTTGCAATCAAAGATCTCGAAGAAGCCTGGGCTCCCGTTCATAAAGTTGACATTTCCTTTGTCAGAGCTGAGGTGAATCCTCAGTTCGTGGGGATTGTTCCCCCCAGTGACGTGATCATTTCCACGATTTTTGAAATTGAGCTTGAGAACGCAAGCGGCACCATCGCTCTGGTCATTCCTTACTCCACCATTGAGCCGATTAGAAACAAGCTCAATGCTTCGTTTCAATCCGAGAACGATAGTGGGGATACGGAATGGCAAGCCTACATGGAGGAGCACGTAAAAAACGTCTCAGTCAACGTGAAGGTGAATTTGGGAAGCGCTCAAATCACAGTGGGTGACTTGGTGAATCTCAATGAGGGAGACATCATTCCACTGGCTCAGGATGCGGATGGAGAGCTTGATGTCTTGGTCGAGGAAGTGCCTAAGTTTAAGTGCTTCTTTGGGGTGTCCAGGGGCAATCGAGCAGTTCAAGTGACGCGTTTAGTTGAACACGAATAAGGGGAGAAACAGTATGGCAGGCGCTGCTGCAGATCATGGCGAAGACAATTCAAACATAGGAGGGCAGGGCTCAGAAGGCGGATTTTCTGGGGGCCCCAAGGGAGCTTCACCCAGGAAGCCCGCTGCTCCACCCATTCAGTCCTTGGACTTTATTCTCGATATTCCACTGAAGGTGACGGCTGAGCTGGGTCGCTCCAAGATGGAGATTCGGGATGTGATTCAGCTGTCTCAGGGCTCTGTGATTGAGCTCACGAAATTTGTGGGTGAGCCGCTTGAGGTTCTAGTCAATGACAAGCTCATTGCACGAGGCGAAGTCGTCGTAGTGAATGAAAAGTTTGGGATTCGTATCACGGACATCATTTCTCCCGTGGAGAGGATTGAGCAACTCAAATGATCGCACGGAAAACTCAAATGAACTTAGTTCAGTCGGTTTGGATCCTTATCGGATTGAGCTTCTTTGCTCCCCGTTTTTCCCACGCTGTAGTGAGCTTAAAAAGTGTTGAGGTGAAAGGCGTTTCTGAATTTCTGATGCACTTTGATGGGAAGGTGGATCGCTCTTGGATTTCTTCGGAGTTGCAGGATGATCTCTATCAGCTCTCCATAAAAAACGTTGGCGTTTATCCGGCTAAGATCGTCCCGGTAACCGGAAAGTTCGTATCGAAGATCTTTGCCTATCAGTACTCTCCTCAGCTGATCCGTTGTCGATTTAATCTCCGGGGCAAAGCAGGGGATTTTAAAAACAAGTTCAGACTTCAGTTCAAAGGTGAGAGCCTCCAAGTGAGCCTCGACCCTGCTTTTGTCCAAGCACGAGAAAATGCAGGAGCCGGAGAGCAAAAAATCGAGTCAGTTAAGGCCGTAGAAAACTCGCCTCAGGATTCCCGGGAGGTGGATGAAAAATTACTACTCGAGAAGGTCATGAAGGAAAATTCTGCTGCGGCTCCCAGTGAGGCGCTTGATCAGAAAAATGCCCCGCCCTCAGAGACTCAGTTAGAGCAGAGAACTGAGTCAAATGCACTTCGGGGACAGGAAAAGCCTAGGCTTGCAGGAGGAAAACCCCTGCCTCCTTTGTGGCCCGTGTTTTGGAAGATGATCTTAGTCTCAGCTCTGTTTTGCTTATTCATCTTTGCTCTGAAGAAGTTAAAGAAGTTTGAATCCAAGAGCAACTGGGTGAAAGCCGTTGGAAAGTTCGCAAAAAAAGGTCTCCTAAAAGATCGTGACATGATTGAAGTGATTGCGACCCATCATCTGGATCCGAAAAAGAGCCTGGCCGTGGTGAGAGTGGCAGGGCAGCTTTTGGTCCTTGGTGTTTCCAATGACTCGATCAATTTGATTACTCAGATCTCTGAGGGGGACCCTGTAAGTGGGGATTCTTCCTCGAGCGGTCCTTTGGGTCCAGAGATGATGTTTTCTGACCTGCTGCAGTCTGAGGCCAGAAGGCCTGATTTGGGACAGGATGAGGCCTCTTTGATCCCGAGTGCAAGTTCTCGGATTAAGAATCGCCTTCAAGGATTAAAGCCCCTATGAGAAAAGCGAGAATGCTTGGGCTGAGTTTTGGGTTTGTGGTGTGCCTCCTGCTTGCAAGCTCCTGGGCTTATGCAGAAGGGGGAGCGGCCAAGGGGAGTTTTATTCCCGGCACTTCAGGACTCTCTCTGCCCTCCCTGAGTCTGTCGTTTGCTAAGCAGGAGAAGCCCGCCGATATGGTGGCGACCTTAAGAATCATCCTGATGCTGACGGTCCTCTCGCTAGCTCCTTCCATCCTCATTATGATGACTGCGTTTACGCGCATCGTGGTGGTGCTCAGTTTTGTGAGGCAAGCGCTTGGAACTCAGCAGATGCCTCCGAATCAACTGATCGTAGGGCTCTCGTTGTTTCTCTCATTTTTTGTCATGGCTCCCACCTGGAAGGTCATTTCCTCGCAGGCCGTGGAGCCTTACTTGAGTGAGAAAATCACCCAACAAGTGGCCATGAGTCGGGCCGAGGCTCCGCTCCGGGAGTTTATGTTCAATCAGACTCGGGAGAAGGATTTGGAGCTATTCCTCTCGCTTTCCAAGGAAGTTAAGCCAAGGAATCGCACAGAGGTTCCGACCTATGTTCTGGTTCCTGCGTTTATTATCAGTGAGCTAAAAACGGCGTTTCAGATTGGATTCATGTTGTACTTGCCGTTTTTGGTTCTGGATATGGTGGTGGCCAGTGTTCTGATGGCCATGGGAATGATGATGCTGCCTCCGGTGATGATCTCGCTTCCGTTTAAATTGATGCTCTTTGTCTTAGTGGATGGGTGGGAACTCATGATTGGAAGTTTGGTCAAAAGTTTTGGTTAAGAAGGAAGAAAAGGAGTACCGAATCCGATGAATGAAGAAATGGTGATGTCCATTGGGACGGAGGCACTGAAGACGACCCTTTTTTTAGCGGGGCCCCTTTTGCTGGCCGCCATGAGTGTAGGGATTATGGTGAGTATTCTTCAGGCCATCACGCAAATCAATGAGTCGACGCTCACGTTTATTCCCAAAATGGTGGCTGTTGTTGCCGTTTTATTTATCATGGCTCCCTGGATGTTGGAGGTGCTCAGACAGTACACCACCGATGTCTTAGGTGGGGCTGGAGGGTTGGTTCGCTAGTGTCGCTCTTTCAGGTGAATGTGCCAGAGCTCCTTACCTTCGTTGCGGTTCTGGTGAGGATCAGTGTTTTGTATACGGTACTGCCTTTTATTGGGGATCGTGTGGTTGCAGCACCGATTAAAATTCTATTCGCACTGGCGACCAGTGTGGCTATTTTTCCAGCCCTGGTCGCAAGCGGGAGCGTCTCGGTGAGGGAGGCTCAGGTTTGGTCGTCTTCGCCTGCGCATTTGGTGCTCACCCTGTCGCTTGAGGTGGTTTTGGGTTTAGCCTTGGGTTTTGTGGCTCGCTTGATTTTTCAAGGGATCTCAATTGGAGCGAATCTGGCTGGAAACTTCATGGGGTTTTCTGCAGCCAGTCAGTATGATCCACATCAGGAGTCACAGAGCGAGATTGTAGCCCAGGTTCAAACCACGTTGGCGATGCTTTTGTTTTTAGCGTTGGATGGCCATCACTTGATGGTGAGAGCCGCCCTCAGAAGCTACGAGATTGTTGGGCTCGGACGCGCTCAACTGGGGGGGCAATTTAATCAACGTCTCATTCAGCTTTCCTCGCAGGTGATTGCATTTGCCATCCAAATGTCGGCTCCGGTTGCAGTGATTTTATTTACGGTGAACGTGATCTTTGGGATTTTGGCCAAAGCCGTCCCTCAGCTCAACGTCATGGTGATCTCCATGGGGGTGAGTGCTCTTGTGGGGCGTGTGGTCTTCTTTCTCCATCTTCCTGGGTTCAGAGAGGATGTGGTTTCCCTCATCAGCCAGATGGGACTTTGGATGGAGGGAACCATGCAATCCATGGTTCCTAGGAGCTAAGCGATGGCGGACGATCGGGAGAGTCAATCCAGAGAAGATTTAACAGAAGAAGCCTCTCAGTATCGACTGGAGGAGTTTCGCTCCAAGGGGATGGTCTCCCAGAGCAAGGAGCTCAGTGGGCTTCTTGTTTTGCTCACCGTTGCGGTGATGATGTATTCCATGGCTCCCAGGTTTGGTCAGGAAATCGCAGAATTCATGAAGGAAGTGTTGAGGACCGATCTATCCTCACGCGTCGATCTGGGTAACACCCAAGTGATGGGTCAGTATCTGATGAAGGCCCTGAAGATGATCCTGCTGATGGGGTTTCCGATCTGCGGGGCGGGGTTTTTGTTAGGCATTCTAGCAAGTTTTGCTCAAGTGGGAGCAGTGTTCTCGTTTGATCCACTGACTCCTGATTTCAGTAAGATCGATCCGCTCTCAGGGC
>JBMSSC010000049.1:0-17778 GCA_049424145.1 Bdellovibrionia bacterium | reverse complement strand
GGTTTTAAATTCCTGAGGGCGAAAGGCCGAGAGCATGCCCCAGATAAAAGGTGAGGAGATGATGACGGCTGTGGCCCATCCGATAAAGGGGAGTAGGTGGGCTGGAACCAGGTTCCTTCTTCCTAGGGCCGGAAGAAGAAATTCCGAATCCACAATGAAGAGAATTGAAATGGTCAGCCCATTGACAGACCAGCGAATGAGCGAGGAGAGGGTATCGGTTTTCTCGCGAGCTCCAGCTCGTCGGGCTTCGGCTTGAGCAGCGTAGCGGTTCAGAACGTCCCGAACTCGAAGGGGGAGGAGGTCCTCGATCCGATGAGCCACCTGGGCTGAGATCCGGATGAGGTAGGGTGTCGTAAAGGTCGTGACCAAGGAGACGGCTACGGCTACAGGATAGAGGAATTCGCTAGTGACCTTCAGGCTCATGCCGAGCTGGGCAATAATGAAGCTAAACTCTCCAATTTGGGCCAGTCCAAAGCCCACCTGAACGGAGTTTCGGATGGTTTGTCCAGACAGAAGTGAACCGATGGAGGCGATAAGGATTTTTCCTGCAATGAGCGCACAGCACAGGATAGCAATGGATCCCTGATGCTCCCAGAGGGTCTGGGGATCAATGAGCATCCCGATGGAGACAAAAAAGATGGCTCCAAAGAGGTTTCTCAAGGAGGTCATGTTTTTTTCAATTCGAGGTAGGGCTGGAGTCTCTGCCAGAATGGAGCCCATGATGAAGGCGCCTAGGGCTGAAGAGTAGTGAAAGTAATTGGCAAAAACCACCATGGCCAAGCACAGTCCCAAGGAGACGAGGGTGAGCATCTCATCGGTTGCGGTCTTTCCCACATACGTGATGAATTTGGGGACTAAAAAGTAACCCGTGATGAACCAGCCGCTGACGACGAGAATGAGCTTCAGTACGGCTGTCAGCAGACCTAAGGGAGAGATCTGATGAGTGGCTGCCACCGTTCCCAGTGCCACCAACAGTAAAATGGCAAACAAATCCTCCACAATCAGCACACCAAAGATCAGCTCCGCAAAACGATGCTTCTTTAAGTCCAATTCCTCTAACGCCTTAATGATAATGGTCGTTGACGAGATGGACAGCATGGCGCCTAAAAATAAGCAATCCATCGTTTGCCAGCCTAAGGCTTTGCCCAAGAGAAAACCCATGGGCAAAAGGCAAAGCGCTTCGGCAAGGACTGTGACAATGGCCGATCCACCGACTTTGGTGAGTTTTCTAAAACTAAATTCAAGACCCAAAGTAAACATGAGGAAAATCACGCCCAGCTCTGCCCAGCTTTGAATGCTGGAGAGGTCTGTGATGAGTTTAAAAGGCGGGGTATAGGGCCCAATGATGATGCCGGCAATGATGTAGCCTAGGACCACGGGCTGGTGGATTTTTTGAAAAATAAAGCTCATCAGTCCTGCAATGGCTAAGATAATGGCTAGATCTTCAATGAGGGGTGCAAGATGCATGGCTGCATCCTATCACAGACGCATGAAAACTCACAGCTTTTAGGCCGCAGGCAGTGAGTCTGCTCAGAAGGTGGGAAGCCGATTGAGATCCGTGATTTTTTACTTTTTTCCAAAAAAACTGAGCAGAGATGAAAAAGAGGCAGTGGGGGGTGTCTTCTCGGTCTTTTTTATTTTTTTTTTTATATGGATTTATGTGGTGTTGGTTTCTGTTGTGGGGATTTGTTCTCGGGTTTTTTTTTTTTTTCTAGATGAAATCAACGCTAATCCAAAGAGAGAGCCAGGTGTTGTTTAACGTCGGGCGAGTCCCTAAGTAGTGATTCATCAAAAGAGTGATCGAGGTGGAGGGTGTGAAATTGAGATTGACTCCATTTTGCATGTAGGGTTTTGGATCATCCCAATTCCAGTCAAAAACGCCTTTCTTTCGGGAGTTGGTCAGATTAAACACAGAAGTCGTTTGCCAAGATACGAATGGGTTGAACGTGTAGCTCAGCATCGGCATGAGCCATCCATAAGCACGAGGTCCTAGACCTTCGGGGTCTAGATAAGCGGTGGTGAATTCTTGGATGAGTCCAAAGGTGAACCGGGATCCTGAAGGAGTGTAGTTCGAGCTCGTCCGAAAGCCTAATTCATAGTGATTTCCCAAAGAAAGCTTATTTTGTGTGACTCCGGGTTGAATATAAAAATCAAAGGTCGTGTTTAAATTGGGGATGTTCAAGACCTGAGTGAGTCGCAAAGCAAATCGAGGATCGCGCGGGTAGAGTTTCCATTGCTCAAAATTCTGATCCGAGCCCAGCATGAAGATGGCTCTTTGCCAGTAAAGAAGACGGATGTTTTTTGCAATCTCATAATCAGTCCAAAGGATCGTAAACCAATTGGTGGGTGCATAGTTTCCTCCCTGGTGATTCGGGATGAGACCGGACTGAGAGCTGAGCCCCGGAGACATGATTTCACTGAAGCTTCGGATGCGGATCTTTTGCTGGATCAACTCCCAGTTAGATGAGGACGATAACGAGGAAGAGGATGCAGAGCCGTGAAGTGCGGATAGGGCAAGAGCCGGGGTGGTGCCCTGGAGTCCTGTTATGATGGCTAGAATAGCGACGATGAAAACGTGTTTCTTACAAGCAGAGAAAATAGAAATCTTGCTGTGGGATCTTGAACGTTTTAAAGCCTGCATTGGAGCGGCTTTCACAAGCAATCTTTCGGGGTTGCTTTTATGCCCAATGGTATAAACTGGGAGATCGATGGGAGGGCTAGATTGCCTAAAAAAAACCATGAAGGTTCTTATACCTAAAGAGCGATCTTTGCAATAGGTTTTATAGGCTAAAAAAGCTCAGGATGAGCATTCTTTTCTGAGCTTTCGATCAGGTGGTACGCCTGTCCGTAATCCCCTAAAGGCGCACCTTGGTGGGTGTGAATATAATACACAAAATTAATTGAAATGATGAGCTCACAAACCCAGATCGCGCCTAAAATGAAGTTTCCACGTCGGGTGTTCGGATTCGCAGCAGCAACGAGGCTTAAGAACTCAAGTGGAAAAGTCGAAGTCAGGTAGTAACGACGGATGGCAACCCCCGTGAGAGTGAGAAGTATCCCGCAGCCCAAAAACGCCGAGGTAACGACCAGTTTCGTTGGGCGTGACAGGCGTAATTGAGTGAACCGATTTTTTCCTAACTCGATGAGCACCCCAAGCCCGCTAGCCGCTAATACCCCATGAGCCACCCCGACGAGATAGGAGGGCCGACCCCAGACGATGGGAAACCGAATGAAGTCCGCAAGTTGATCAAAGTGGTGAGGGCCGCGATGTACCCCAAGGGACGTTCCCAAATGAAGTCCCAGGGCGTCGGTGATCCAAAATACCCAAAACTTGAGCTGCTGGATTTCCTCCCAGCCCACGCTCATGGAATGGCCCACCGGGTGTTGCACGATATGAATCAACCACGGAATCAGGGGTAATGCCCCCAGGGTTGAACCTAAAAACCAACCTTTCCACGCCGTGTGCTTTCGATCCCAAATCAGAGTGGTGAGCACACAAGCAGCCGAGAGGAAAAATCCACTCATGTGAATCTGACCTATGCAGGCCCCAGATAAACCCCAAAGAAAAGCCCAAAAAAAACTCCTCTTCCGCCACCACCCCATGAGGATGAGTACAGAGAACAAAGGAAGAAATCCCTCCGGCCAAAGCTTTCGATGGTAGAGGACTAAAAAGGGGTTCACAAGTGCTAGGGCAAAGCTCCAAAGCCAAAGCTTCCTCTCCTGCTCAGCCACCCAGATTAAGGCAAAGGGAACAAGAAGACTCATGCCCATCAGAGCCACAGCCTGTACGGCATGAGCTAAATCCGTAGGATGGTGGATTCCAAAAAGACGAGCTAAGATCGTAAATACCCAAAGACTCATTCCTGGATTGACCAGGTATACGCCTGAGGGCATACCAAACCAGGGCCAAGCGTCTTTACCTCCCTTGAGCTGACTGGCTAAAAAGTCAATCTGCTCATCTTCTTTGTATTCCATGTCCTGAACAAAGCTTAAGCGCAGCGCTACGCCTGCTAAAAATGCGAGACTTAAGAATGAAATCCATTTCCAACTCAGTCTAGCTTTTTTGTCCGAAGCGAGGCTGGCTGGGTTTAAATCCTCATTTTCAATCGGGAGCGTCGCTTGGAGCTGGCTCATGAGTCAATCCCCAGCATTCTTAAGGCTTGATACTCAAGCACCCGCCCCTCGGTGTAGGAGTCCTGAAACTCGAGCGTGTGCAGATCGTTGTGCGAGGCCGGGTGGACAATGACTTCTGCGGATTTTCCCTGACTCAGACAAGCTCTCAGTCGTCCTTGATCAAAAAAATGGGCCTTTTGCGGATAAATGCATTTCATAAACTCAAACCCATGACGAGTAAACGACGCTCGGCTCAAAGCCGCTAAGAATACCAAGGGAGCTTTGGTGGAAAGCCAGAGGGAGGGATCGTAGGGGAGTCTCACCTTTTTGATTCCCTCAGAATGGAGGATGTCTGCAATGGATTGGATTAGTCCTGGAATAATTTGAATGTGGTGGTGACCATCGAAGTAGGCAATATGGACTCCTAAGGATCGAAGTTTCTGAATCTGTGCCACGAGCTCACGGCGAGTTTCTGAGGGGAGAGACCTTTGCGTCTGAGAGGGTTTGAGCCAGGCCAAAAGTAGAGCTTGAGGAGAGGAAAAAAGCTTTGCTCCACTTAAGGATCGTCCGTAGGTGAAGTTAAAGTGAAGGCCTAGCTCCACAGGCAGTTTTTTGAGCTCTTCTAAGCCTTCCTCTAAAAAGCCCGTGTTGGCCATGAGAGAAACCCGTCGGATCACGCCGGATTGAGCCAACTCTAAAATGCCCTGATTGATCGCTGACGACATGCCCCAGTCATCCGCGGTGATTCCCGTGGCACCGCAGTAGGGGCGATAGTACCCTTTTTTGTACCGACGCAGAAGGCTGGGCAGTTCTTTTGCAATCTGAAGGGTTTCCAAAAACACCTGTGCGATGGGTTTTTCGGTGGTCAATTGAATACACACGGGAAGGTCAGTTTGTAAAAAATCATGCCCTGTTGCTGTGAGGCTGACTTCCAGATCAAAAAGAAAATCGGTCGAACCTTGTAGGGCAAACACGCGCTGAGCAAGCTTGTCTGAGAGCGCGAGGTTTCCACCCTGCGTATCCGTGGTTTGAATGGGAAGGAGGAGACGGAGGGCTTGATTGAATCCCAAGCCCAGCTGGTGCCGTCGATAAACCAGCGATAGGAATCGTACGGGGATCTCAAATCGGCTCCCGGAGAGTCTGCGATTGCCTCGAACCAGATCAGAACCTCGCTTAAGCTCATCGATTGCGCGGGTGAAAAAAGAAGGCTCACAGGGCTGCTCGAGCTTGGTGATGAGCAGGAAGTGACCGCGTGAGATTAAATACCCTGAGCGAAGGGCTCGAGCCCGCGTGGTGGCTTCGATGGAGTTAAGAATTTTACGGGAGGCGGAGGGGGACCTCATGAATCGAGGGTCATTGAGCAGACGCTCTTCTTTCAGGGTGGATTGGTCTTCTCCATAGGGAATTAGGATGAGTTCAAACAAGAGTCCTGCTTGATTGAGTTGGTCTTCCAGGCGGTTTAAGAATCCCTCGATGAACTCGAAGTCCCTGAAAGAGGGATCTCTCTTGTCTGAGGATGGGGGGGAAAGCTGGATGGGAATTAAAACGGAGCAGTCCAGGGTTTTATCCTGAGGCGGAAGTTGTTTCCAAGGACCCAAAGCCTCAGGCTTTCTCAATAAAATCCTCCAGGCCGGCTGAATCCATTGACTCCAGATGGTCTTGGGTTCGGATTCCAAAAATGCTTGCTGAAGAGCACTCAGACCCAGAGCAACGGTCGCAAAAAAGGGAAGCGAGAGATTTTGAAATCCAAAAAACAGGAAATCTCCCACCACATCCTTTCCAGGAATGGATAAAACGCAGGCCCCAAAAAAGAGGGAGAATACCTGGAATTGATTCAGCCGACTTGCAGTGAGGAGAAAAGCCACCGGGAGAGCTAAAAAGCTCAGGCTGTACTTAAACGTCTCAGGCATAAACCAGAGGTAGATGAAAATCCCGAGAGAGAAAAACAAGCCGCGTCCCAATGGGGATCGAGGCTTTCTGAAACACCAGAAGAAAAAAAGAAGTCCACAGGTGAGCAGAGTGCCCCACAGGTAAATCCTCTGAGCCATCTCAGCTGAGATGAGGCTACTTTTTACCCCTCGCAAAAGAAAGCTCTTCATCGACTGGCTTCCATAGTGAGAGGCATCAAAGTACTGAGAATCGTTCAAGACAATGATGAGCCAGTTTTTCCAAAGAAGCTCAACTTTTTGCCAGACCTCTGAACTAAAAGAGGACCGAAGACTGAAAGTTAAGCCCACCAGGGCAACGCTGAGGGAAATCACCACCGTTTGAATCGCACGTCGGATTTCTTGGATGGGGCGGCAGAGGAATACCCCATAAATCACGGCGGGGCCAATCTTAAACAGGGAGGGGAGCAGGAGAAAAAATGCTGTTAACCGGGGCGATTCGGTGACCCAGAAGTAAGCAGCCAGGCTTAATCCTAAAAACATGAGGCTTGAGACTTGCCCGATCATCCAGCAGTCCAAGCAGAATCTTAATACGAACAGAAAGCTCAACCCCGTGAGTCCTAACGCCTGCGGTTGATTTAGAGCACGCAGGGTTTTAAAGATGAAATAAAATCCCCCACCAAAACAAAAGACCTGAAGGAAGTACCAAGTGAGTCGAGCCGTCTGAAAGTTCAGGCGTGCCAAGGGAGAAAAAAAGGGCAGAAAAAAAGGCGGGTATCGAAACGGACACGCCCCATCTGCGAGGCTGTAAATCTCTTGAAACTTACCTGCTCCGAAGCGAAGCGCAGCTTGGTAATAAACAGAAAAGTCGGTGTAACTGTATCCCTGTTCCCAGACTTTCCAAGCATAAAGAGGAATCAGGAGGCTCAGAAGAGCGCCCGTGATGCGTTCCACCCACTGGAGGTTGCGTGCGGTGAAGAATCGCTCAAGCATGGGATGATCTCGGAGGGGTCGATTGGGGCTGAGTTTTTTCACAGAGATAAAGAATATCCGAAAACAAGACGCTGCTGCAACGCTTCTGAGTCACTTCAAATCCGATCTCTCGAAGGAGTTGGCACCACTCCTCTTGCGTTCTAAAAAAGAGCTCTTTTTCCTGCGATTGGGTGAATCCAATTCCGGTTGCCAGGGTTTCATAAAAGCGGTTCCAAGTTGAGATGAGACCTGAATTCGGCTCCACTTCCCTTACAATCAGAGTGCCTGGAGCTTCAAGGCGCTCATAGGCGTCTTTTAAGATGCTCTTTTGGGTTGAGAAATCAAAATAATGCAAAACGTCGATCATGGCAATCCCTTGGTAGCCGAAAGGCGCCGTGGGGTGAGAGGGTGGCTCGGAGTGAGGGCGGGTTGGCTGCCAGGCTTCAATAGCCGTGCTTGGACACGGGAGTTTGAGAAAATCCCCCTCGCGAATTTGAATTTCAGGGATGTGGATGAAGGCTTGAGAGGCGAGTTTCACGCGCTTTGGATCGTGGTCCAGCCCATAGATCTTTCTTCTTGGGCTATCTTGGACTGCGGCAAAGGCTAGGAGTCCATGGCCGCAGCCGAGATCGAGGATCAATCCTTCGGGCGGTAAAGCTTTGGCCATTTCTAAGTACGGAGTTAGAAGCCAGCGAGCAAAAAGAAAAAAACGAGTGTCCCAAGAAACGCGGGGGTAAAGAGGAGTGGGGCTCTGAAGTTTTTTCAGGTTGGAGATGGACTTCCGCGGTGCTGTGTTCTGATAATCGCCTCTGTAGTTTTTCAGCACAATGAGCGTGAGCCAGTACAAAACGAGCACACATTCCTTAAGTACTCTTACGGTGCTTTTTTCACTATTGAGGTGGAGAGTGACGGGCAATTGCTGGGTGCGGTAGCCTTGGGCATGAGCGGTTAAAAAAAGCTCAAGGTCGAATAAGAAGCCCGGGCAGCGTTGTCTGGAAAACGCTTCGATCGCCAGCGGCCTTAAAAGGGCCTTGATGCCGGCTTGGGTATCGGTTGTCGTGATGGGTAGCATCCACCGAACCAGGCGATTGAAGCTGAGTCCGAGCTGATGGCGACGGTAAGCCAGCCGCAGTAAACCCACGGGCACTCGAAAGGTGCTTTGGCCCAGTCGTCGATTCCCAACTACTAAGCCCGCGCCGGATTGAAGAGCAGCCGCGGCTTCATCAAAGAAGCTTAAATCATAGGGGAGATCTGAATCGGTGAAAAAAATCCACCGTCCGGTAGCGGCTTGAACGCCGGTGCGTAAGGCGGCTCCTTTGCCCGGCGGTGAGAGGTGGGGGACCACGCGAACCTGGGTGGATCGCTGGGCGATCGCCCAGCTCAGTTCGATTGAAGGATCGCTTAGGTCCCCTGGCTTGGGGTTGGGTACAAGGATGATCTCAAACTGGCCCGGGTATCGGGTTTTTAAATAGGCATGGGCTTGCTTGACCGTTTCCTCTAGAGTTTCCGCCGACTGCCGTGCGGGAATGATCAGGCTGACTTGGAGTTGACTCTGGGCAAAGCTTTCAGAAGATAAGGGAGCAAGCGGGATCATTTCTTTAAAGACTGAAATTGGCATGTGCCTCCTTGAGTTGTCTAAAGACCCAGTCAGCCTCTGCCAGGCTTCGGGTGGCTAGACCGCAAGCAGGCGTGAGGAGGGATTGAGTACGGATTTGTGCGAGAACAGAAGCATCAAAAGATGCTTCGAGCAAGTGAAGTAAAGAAGAAGCGAGTTTTTTTCCACGGATGACCTCAAGCCCCGCCTCCGCAGTGGTCGGGATGATTCCCAAGGCGAGGCGACCTCCGTTTTTAAGAAAATGAGAAAAAGCTTGAGCTCCTGAGCATTGGAGCGCCTGAGGAAGGCATTGACTTGTATCCAACGATAACACGTCTAAGGGGAGTTTAAGGATTGAATCCCAATCGGCTTGGCCACAACAGTGCAGTCCCACAATCGCACCGTGTGCTTGAAGCGTTTGGATGAACAGCTTGAGCTCTGAAAGGGCTAGTGCTCCTTTCGAGTCTTTGAAGTTCACCACCAAGAGGCCGGGCTCATCCAGAAAAATCAGTGGCGTGATCCCCCGTCGTAGGAAGGCGTGGGTCATGGCCAGGGCTCGTGCTAGCAGGAATTGATGGACCTGCGTGTGCAACTCAACGAGTGGGGCTTGACGGGGAGCGTTTTCTAGGGAAAGCGCCCAGGGGGCTGTGAGAGGTCCTAGAATCTGAATCTTGGCTAAGGCATGGCCTCTCTCCCCAAGCTCCCATAAAAATGGGTGCCAGCAACTCATGGACTGAGGTGTGGGCTCAAACGCCTGCAGAGACTCAGGATGCGTTTTTAAGCCGAAATCGCCTGCGCTAGTGCCGCAGCTGTCAAAAGCAATCTTGAGTTGTTCACTGAGGGTCTCTGCCTGTTGCTGCCAATGAGTCCAATTGAGGGTCACTTTTTTTGTGCCTGTAAGCATAAGCCCGGGAAAGCCCTCGAGTGCCTGGGGAATCATCCCTTCCCAGGGGCTTCGCCTAGGAATTTGAGGGAGAAAAGGCAGGCTCAGTTGAAAGCTCCACTCCAAGGCCGTTGGGTAGTGGGGATGGGGGAGGCTTCCAATTCCGGTGAGAAGGGGAGAACTGGGAAGGGTCACTCGGCACGGCGCTTGAGTCTCGGCAGAAGGCTTATCGCTTGTCTTCATCACCCTCTCCGATCACTCCGTCCAGGGCCGTTTGACCCACTGAGAAATAAGAACACTGAGGGTGGTGAAACACAAGCGCTGAGATGGAAGCTTCAGGCTCCATCATCCATCCATCGGTGAGTGTGACTCCGATGTCATTGGGATTTAGGATCTCAAAAAGCTGGGCTTGATCCTCCAATCGAGGGCAAGCGGGGTATCCAAAGGAGTAGCGCTTGCCTCGATACTTGGATTGAAACTTCTCCAAGAGGGTCATTTCAGGTGGATCGGCAAATCCCCAAGCCTTTCTGATCTTGGCATGCACCCACTCGGCATAGGCTTCGGCTGATTCTAAGGCTAACGCTTGAATGAGGTGAGAGTGGAAGTAGTCCCCGCGGCTTTTTAACGATTCGGCGAGCTCTCGGACACCCCTGCCGATGGTCACAATAAAAAGAGCAACACTATCCTGGGGTGTGCTTCCAGTGGGGTGGGAGAGGAGTGCAGGGCTTACATAATCCGCTAGGCATAGACCGTCTGGGATGCGTTGCCGGGGAAACTCAAAGCCCCAGCGCTGAGACGTGAGAAGTGAGTTATGGTCCTCTGGGAAGAGTTGAATTTGGTTTCCTTGGCTGTGAGCTCGAAAGAACTGAAAAATCCCGCGTGGTCTTAAAATCTCCGTGTTTCGATACTTCGATTTGATCTCCTCCACCGCATCCCAGATCTTTACGGCCTGCGGTTCTTGCTTTTCTAAAAGTCTTCTAGTCTCAGGCTCATGGGACATGGATTCGAATAATCGAACGGTAGCGCCTCGGATGCCGAGGTGCCTGCCATAAAGCATCAGGGGATTCACAAAGGCCCAGATTTGATCCAGGGGTGTGTTGTCCAAAACGTGACGACGAAAGTCCAGAGGCTCTGGAGGCGAGGGCAGTGGGGCGATCTGAGTGGATCGAATCTGGGGGGAAGCGAAGGATCTGAGAGCGAGCCTAGGTTTCTCAGAGCCGGGTTGGGCTCGTTTTTCCTCCAAGGATTGCTTCAAGGTGAGGTGTTTGTCGGGGTCAACTAGGGCTTGTGCCAGCTGCAGGCCGTGCATCACGTTTTCAGCATAAACAACGGTTCCCTGAGGATAGGCTGAAGACAGTTTTTGATGAACAAACTTTTGAGAAACCGCGGCTCCTCCGACTAGAAGGGGTGTGGAGATGCCTGCTTGAGTGAGGCGATGTGCAGTGTTGAGCATCTCATGGGCCGACTTCATCAGAAGGCCCGATAGAGCGATCAGGTCGGGCTGGTGCTGCGCAATGGCTGCAATCAGTTGTTCGGAGGTGATTTGAGTGCCTAAGTCAATCACTTCAAAGCCGGTGTTGGCTAAGATGATGGAGACGAGATTTTTTCCGATCTCATGGACGTCGCCGTGAGGAGTGGCGAGGAGGACTTTCTTTTTTGACCCAGGGGTTTCCTGAGGGGGGAGGTGCTCCTGCAAGAGGCCCAAAGCGATTTTCATCACTTCAGCGGACTGCAGGACTTCGCTTAAAATCATCGATCGATTGGCGTATCGCCTTCCGACCTCGTTCATGGCCTCAAGAAGGGTATCTTGAAGAGGTGGCGACGCTTTATTTCTTTTTACGGACGCTTCGATGAGCTCATGGATTCCCTCTTTGGATCCGCTTAAAATGAGGTTTTTGAGACGCTCATCGGGAGAAAGGGAGGTGGGCTTTAAGCGGTTGGGGTGGTTTTCGGTGGACTTGGCAAAATGGGTCTTCAGTTCCCTCCAAGCGTCTTTTTGATCCAGTTTTGTTGAAGAAAAAAAGAGAGGTTGAGCCAGCCTAAGGACGCGGGTCGGAAGTTTCTCCTTGGGCACGAGAGGAGTCCAAGGGCCCCAGTGCAGATCCACTCCTTGGGAGTGTGTGAAGTGGGTCCAGAGGCTGGCTAAGGCTTCCTGTGTTTCGGCTAAGAGTTGTTTTTTCTTCCACTTCTTGGGATCGATTCCTGAGAGAGCCAGGAGGCATTGAGGCCAGGTTTGTCGAATTCTCTGCAGGGCCAAAATGATTTTCGGGCTTTGCGAAAAAAAAGAGGGGAGGCTTGAGTTCCCCATCCACTGAATGTGAATTACGAGGTGTTTGGGATCGACCCTGGGGTTTTTCAGCCACGCGTCGATGGTTCGTGCATCGGGGGGCGACCACGGGGTGTGTGAAGTTGGGGAGGAGAGCTTAAGTGGGAGCACGATTCCTGCCCCTAAGTTTTGATGCAATTCGAGGAGAGTTTCAAGGTCCTTTGGGGTGAGTTGAGCCTTTTTGTAGAGGATGAGGGATTTCCCTGGTGCTATGTGGAGAGCCCAGGTGAGTCGTTGCAGGTCTTGGGAGATGAATAAAAACGGCGCTCGTAGGGTTTCGCAGCCCCGTTGGATGAGTGGCTTCATCGAGTTGAAGTTGAAGTGATCTGGGGGGTCGAGCTCAAGCGGGATGAAGTGAGCTCCTGCTTGGATCTCAATGCGGGCCTGTTCAATCCATGGGTGAGAAGCCCCAGGGGATTGAACTGATTTGGAGTGATCCAATGAAAGCGGGCTTAGGGTCGGGGGAACGAGTCTTGGCCCCGATTGGGTTTTGATCTCACAAGCCTCGAGTCCTGAGAAGATCGGAGGGGGGCTCAACAGGGGCAGGGGCCTTGCAGGAGCCGTTTGAGCAACTTTTACGAGTGCTTCGAGGTGCGATTCCGTGGTGCCACAACAGCCGCCTACGAGGTTCACCCACCCGTGGCTTAAAAATCGAGACATGACATGGGAGAAGGTAGACGGACTCTCCAGATAATATCCGCTTGCATCCGGGAATCCTGCATTGGGAACGCAGGCCACCGGAAACGGGGAGTGAGTGGCGAGTGTCGCCAATGCATCGGTCATAAACTCGGCTCCCGTGCCACAGTTGATCCCTAAGTAAAGCAGATCCCAATGCGTCAAGGAGGCAAGCAGGGCTCGAAGGTTTTGGCCCGAGAGCATTACGCCTTGAGGTTCAAGAGTCACAGAGGCGGCCACGGGAATCGATTCACCCGTTTTTTGACTCAGAGCTTGGACTGCTGCAAGTCCACAGCGAAGGGATCGGATGTCTTGAGTTGTTTCAAAAAGTAAAAAATCAACGCCCCCGTCCCAGAGGGCTTGGGCTTGAAGAAAGTAGGCTTCAGTGAGGTTCTGAGGAAGGAAGGCTGGGTCCTGAGACGGAGGGGGCAACGGGGTGCTCCAAGTGGAGAGGGGAGTTGGACCTAAGACTCCGGCTACAAACCGAGGGTGAGAGGGAGTAGAGAATTCAATGGCCACTTGTTTTGCGATTTGGGCGGCAGCAAGGTTGATGGAGTGACTTTGTTTTTCTAACCCCAAGCGTCTTAAACTCAGGGGATCGGCAGAAAAGGTGTGAGTCTGAATGATGTCGCATCCCACTTGGAGGTAAGCGCGGTGGAGGGTGGCAATTCGTAAGGGGTGAGTGAGGTTTAGGAGTTCCGAGCAGCTCAGGTGAGTGCTTTCGTTTGATTTTGAACTCTCTGGGTATTCAGCCTGCAGACGAGTTCCCATGGCGCCATCGAGGACTAAGACACGACGCCTTAGGGCTGAAAAAAGCGGGTCTACTCGCGTGCTTTTTCGCATTGGCGAAGTCTACCAGAGATTTCCAATCGTGAACAGGGGATCAACCCGGTGAGGGGATCGGGCCCAATTCTCTATTCTTCGATGTCGCCCAGGGAGCCAGAGGGGGGGAAGGGGTTATGTGAGTGGAGATTCTCGGCAGCAAGCTTGTGTTGTTCTGACGAAGGGTGTTCTAAAGCTTCAACCTCTCCATTGATGTTTTGAAAGTATCCGTCCCCGCGAATGTAGAAACTATGACAGCTTTGCGTTTGTTTGGCCCAGTTTTTTAGCTGCCAGCAAACGTGGATCTCAGCTGCAGCCACTGGGGATTCCAATGAGCCGGAATTCGTAATGCTGCCCACGGTGACTTGAACATTAAAGTTCAGTCCTTTGTTGACGGTCAGATCCGCTGGAATTACGGCAATATTGGAGAGGTATTGTCCACGACCTGAAACGGATCCACCAGGGGTGTAAAGTAAGCGATAGGTAAACTCCACGTCGGGTTGGCCACAAAAGTTTCGATACGTGACTCGAAACATTTTAGAAATCGGGCTTTGCCAATTTTGCATTTGTTCCCAGCCTTGCACGCCAGCGGGAATGGCATGGGCTCGATCCGAAGCTAAGCTCACGACGGGTTGGTTGGCTTCAACGACGGACCAGAACTTTTTCCCCAAGTTAATAATTTGATCCAAGGCGACGTTTGCTAATTCAGCGGAAGTGATGACCCCATGTAAGACGGGTTCAATCGACTTGGGAAAGTCAGGGGTGAACTCAGCAGGTTCGCTCTGGGCTTCTAAGGAGTTCTGAGACTCCTGGTTTTTTTGAACCTCTTGAACCTCTGCGATGTGAGGAGGGGTAATCCAATCTGAATGGTTTTCTGTCTCGGTTAGATAAGGGGGTTCTTCAAAACCCCCAGCCCAAGTGGGCGAACTCAAAACGCAGAGGCTCCATGCGAAGATCGGTAGAAGTGCTGAAGTCTTCAAGGAGGGCGCGGGGGTGCTGCTCCAAAAGGATTTGTTCAGACTTTGTCGTGCCTTGAATTGACGGATCTCAGATGAATGGATAGATGCGCTCATGGATGATTCCCCCTCGTTTTTTTCAATTCAAACTCAAATTGGCTCAAGGGTTCCTAAGAGAAAAGCTCATCGCGCCTGGGCGCTTTAGTAGAAGCCGTGCCCGTGGATCAATGTCAGTTCGCTTCTAGGAAGTTCTTGAGAGAAAAAAAGCCCCCATTTACAGGTCTATGGGACAAAGCCTAAAAAGGCAAATTTTTTTTATCCTAAATAGAATTTTCATTTACTCACGGGAGGAGGTCCAGGTAAAAAATCCACAGGGGATCATCCCTGGGATGATCACTGCATCTGGGAGTAGAAAAACAGCTCAAAAAAAAGACCAATGGCTGGAAACTCACGGGTCCGGTGCATCAGAAGTGGGATTTCGGTTCTTTGGCCGACAAAAAAGGGGGTAGTGATGTGGAATAGAAAAGTCAGGTTGCGTCACGGTTTACCTGGAATGCAAACAAAGCAATTGAGGTTTTTTCACTTAGGTCTTGAGCTTCTGTTGATTTTTCTTGCGCTCCTCTCTTTGAGTCCAAACCCAGCTTTAGCCTGGAGCCCCGAGTGTTTGAATCCAGATGGCGACTGCCAATTTTATCCCCAGTGTTTAGAGGAATCCCATGAATGTGGGGCAAAAGGATATGCTCTCGGGTATGGTCATAAATACTGCATGCGATTTTCTGAACAGCAGAAATTTAGCTCACAGGGAAAACGCTGGGTGCTCACCACACGGCAGTGCTTGCAGGATTCATTAGTCCCCTTTGTTACGCCTCCTTGGCAAAAAGATCGGTGTGAGGAGATTATGGATGTGGCGTTTGACTCGCATCCGAATTGCTATACTCAAAACGGAAGTTCCATCTGTGATCTTCCGATCCCCGATGTGATTTTAATTGTTGAGACCATTCAAAAGCCAGACCTCGTTTCACCGAGAGGGTTGAAGCAGATTTTATCCGTTGCCCAAACCTGTGTGACCCACAATCAGCTGATTTTAAGAGAGCTTCAGAAGTTTCATCGTCATTCGACTCAACCTGAACAACAAGAGCAAGATGTTTTTGCCCCTGAGTTCAGCGAGAGCCGTTTTGTGTCTCCATCTTCTGGCTCATCCGAGCTCTTTGGAGACTTGGGCGATCGAATTCAGTATTGGACGGATCTGGCAAACGCCGTGGGTCAACCATAGGTTTCTGTCTGCACCTTTTTGGAATTCTGGAAGGCCTTAAAACAGCTCAGGATCGGAGTCCTCGCTTCGGGTGACCGAGGATTGAATCTGCATTCGGTTTCGATACCACTGAATGAGCGCATCGCTTTTCAGCAGCACTTCGGAGCGGGCATCTCTTGAATCCAAAGGACGTTGAGTTTCAACCACGCTTTGATCCTCACTCAGGACGTGGGACGTCCAGGCTTGTGAGATCCAGTGTAAAAAGGGGTCGTGAACTCCGCGCTCAGAGAGGGAGTCCAAATAAGCGTTGTCTCCCCATTTTCGGTATCCACTTTGAGCTAAGATTTCAGTCGTCTCAGCATCGATGGGAGCAAAGGCGATTTTTAAAACAAGGCCGCCGGGGAGGACTAGGGTCCAGAGATTGGGAAGCTGAAGCTCGGCATAGGATTCGGGCGAATCAAAGTACCAGCGGATGTGCTCCTGAGATTCGATGATGGTGGGATGAGTGCGAGCATTGGGAGAGAATTGTCCTAAGATGGTGTGGACGGTGGGGAGATGAGCGTAATCGAGCTGACTTTCAATGGCCCGCGTGATGTGTGTTTTCCAGGTTCGCTTGACTAGGGTGGTGTAGATGAGATTTTGAGTTTCAATGGAGGCTGAAGGAGGCTCACTTGCAAGAGGAGGCACCGAGGGATTGGATCCCCAGTAGGCCCAGATCCATCCATCTTTCTCCACAGCAGGGTACTGCTGCACGCACAGAAGAGGTGCGCCTCGTCCGAGTTCAGGAATCCATTCAGCCCTCCCTTGGGAGTTAAACTCAATGCCGTGGTAGCGACATTGGAGTCCTAAGAGGCCGACTTTGCCTTGGCTCAGTTTGGCGTGGCGATGGGGACAACGATCTTGAAAAACTGAAAGCTGCCCCTGTTTTTTCCAAATCACCAAGGGCTCATTGAAACGCTGAACACCCAAGAGTTGTCCTTCTTGCAGATCCAAGGAGGAGGCAATGACATACCAGCCAGAAGGAAGGTTCATTCCTTTGGGATTGTTCCTAGGCCTTGGCCCTAACGCGGTTAGCGGTTGAGATCCAGGCGGTAGGGCACACGGAGTGAGCGACTCCTCCTGCTGGCTTGCCGCATCAGACGAAGGGCTCATGGGACCGGGGTTTAGTCCAAAGCGGGAGTGGGAACGAGGAGGCATTCCCGGGGCTTCCGCCCACCGGAGCGGGGCTTGCGGGGAGTGCCGCACGCGAGCCGAGCTTGGGTTGAAGGAGGTCATGCCGGCTTGGGCTTGAGGGGCTCCTAAGGTGAGCAGGGAGAGGCAAAAAATCAGGGGTACGCCCAGGGCTCCGTGTAGAGTCTGGGATGAGAAAATTCCGGGGATACGGTTCATGAGGCGCCTCCTGTGCGTGGGTCGCGACCGGACTCTTCACTTGTTTCTTCATTGAGTTCTTCATTGATGTCTTCGTTGACCTCTTGAAGTAGGTCAACGGGTTGAGCCTCTTCTTGCGTCTCTGTGGCCTGGATGCTTGGGCCGCTGCCTAAGCCCAATTGAAGCTCGGGTTCAATCTCAGGAGCAAGTGCGGGATAGGTGGCCAATTTGCACTGAAACGGCCACTTGCACGCAAGCCACTTTCTAAAGTGTCGAATGGTTCGATCATCCTCACGCACGAGGAACTCTCGTTTGCTTTGGCTTGCGGATAACAGGGCTCGTTGCTGCGAGCGGACCACCTTTTGGTCTTCCTCAGTGATCTTTTGGTACATCTGAGAGATGAATTCATCGGTGATTTGCTTGGCCACGGGGAAGTCGAGGAATTTGCGGTGTGAGCCGATGTAAAGCTCCGTGTGCGTATCATCGACGGGAGCATAAATGAGCGTCATGAGGTAGTGCTCTTGTAAGGGATTGGACCAAACGTTGGGGAAGACGAGTTCCCAGTAGAACTTAGGGTCCTCAAAGTGCCAGAGGATTCGGTCCCTCTCCAATTGGATGCGGGCACCTTTTTCAATCACGGGCAGCGCTTGAGGGGCAAACGAGGCTGCGTGGACATAGGCCACATGCGAGATGTCCAGTTGGTTTTCCACGTTCAACCGAAAGCCGGCTTCAGAGGGCACTTTGATCCAAATTCCTTGGTAATCTTTTAAATTACTAAAGTAGGTGGGCTCAGGGTAGTTGCCCTCTCCCCATTTGAGCCAGATGACTTGATTCTTATCCATGGCAACGTACTTCTCGACGCGCATCACGCTTCGGGGCTTTCGCGTGACCGGATCATAGGTGCAGTGTCCATGTTGATCAAACTGAAGTC
>JBMSSC010000048.1:0-18020 GCA_049424145.1 Bdellovibrionia bacterium | reverse complement strand
GCGGGCGCTCCCGTCTTGACTGGTCGCTGGCGGAGAAGCCTGAGGCGGTGATTGTCGAATTGGGCGGCAACGATGGCTTGCGTGCCGTCGATCCCAAGGTCACCGGTGAGAGGCTCATTTCTCCAAGCGGCGCCGGGGGAAACGGGGGTGTAGAGGCAGGGCGGGGAGAGGTTATCACCTGGGTTTTAGGCCTTTGAGCTGTTTTTGGCTTCATTTGGGGGGGGCTCCTTTTTCAAGCCCGCTCTCGCGAAGAGCTCGTTTCAGTGGGCAGGGTGAGTCCAAAGAGTTGAGCTAAGGCTGCAAGGAAGTCCGGGTCAAATCGGCCGGGCTGGATCGTGTGCATGCGAAGGATGGCCTGCTGCGGCGAGAGTTGCTGGCGGAGGGGTTCTTTGAGAACCCCATTACAAAACTCGTTTGCAATGGCCACGATGCGAGCCAGAGGGTGAATGTGATGCCGTTTGAGTCGAAGCGGAAATCCCAGGCCTAGGCAGTTTTCATGGTGCTGAGCAATGATTTGGATAACGTCGCTGGGGACGCTTGGGATTTGACTGAGTAGCTCCACACCGCGTTGGGGGTGAGATTCGTAAAGTTCCAGTTCCTGGGCGGAAAACTCACGGCGAGCTTTTTTGAGAAGCTGCGGGGGGAGCTCTTTTTTTCCAATGTCGTGCAGGAGTCCGCCTAGGGCAAGCTTGGTGAGGGTTTGTTCGGATTTCCAGGTGAGTTCCCGCGCAATCATCACGCTGTAGAGACTCACGCCTAAGGCGTGCGTGTAGAGGTGATCGCTGTGCGCGTTTAAGAGGGGAAGCAGGTTGAACGCCTCATCGGAGAGTGGGTTGGACTCTGAATTGGGCCCCTGAAGGAGATTTAAGGTGCCCTCCACCAGGGCTTGAGCGTCTTTAAAGCTTTGAGGCTTCACTTCGTTAAAATAGAGGTGCTCTAAGATGACTTCGCTTGAATGCTTAAGAAAGGCGATCTTTTTTTCCTTGGGAAACTGCTTTTGGGCACTCACCAAGGGGAGGAGGGAAAGATTCATCTCCATGTACTTTTTAAAATCTTCCTTTTTTAGATACAGGTACTGAACTCCTTTGGCCGCATAAGCCTTCAGGCGCTCAGGGGGGAGGGTGTCCCCGGCGTGTGCAATTTTAATGTATTTGCTCTCCGATAATCGAATGAAGAGCGGGAAGCGACTGTTCTGACCGGAGACAAACTCCTGCAGTTTCACTTTACTGAATTGAAAGTCTAAGTTGGGCGTATCATGAGACGTCAGCGGAAACAGGGCTTGATCGATGGTTTGAAGGAGGTCCTCTTTTCTAAAGGGCTTGGATAAAACCGCCTTGGCACCCAGTTGGTTGGCCTCCTCAGAGTCGGTTAACTCGGAAAACCCACTCATCAAGATGAAGGGGATGTTGGGTTTGACGCTCTGATGGTTCTTCAAAAGCTCAAAGCCATTGATCCCAGGCAAGTTAATGTCGGATAAGACGAGGTGAACGGGCTGGTCCCCCAAGACCTCTTGCGCATGTTTGGCATGAGGCACCGAGGTGATGTGAAATCCTGCATCCGCTAAGGTTTGACTCAGTGCGGAACGAAAGAAATCATCATCCTCTACCAGCAGGATGTGGTGTTTTTCATTTGAGGTTTGAAGCTCTCCTGCGGGAGAACTTCTCAATGGATTAGACGGTGAAGGGGCATTCATAGCATTTCACCTCTTTTCTCTAGGCCTTAGGCATTCCTAAGGGGGGGGTTTGCATGAGTGTTTTTCTTCTTTCCTCCAGGGAGCTTTTGACCTTTTGCAAGACTTCATGAAGCTGCTCAAGTGGCGGGTTTAGGCGAGCTTGAGCCTGAGGCTCCTTCTGGATGTCCTCCATGAGAATGTCCATCAGGAGGAGAGCTGCAGCAATGGGGCTTGCCATTTGATGTAAAAATTTCTTCTCCTCGTTGTCCATCATGCTAGCACCTGATTCTGGGTCTGAGGCCTTTGCTCCGAGCAAGGGGAACCCTCTAACGTGTTCAGGATGAGTTTTAAAAGCTTTCGCCGGCAAAACGGTTTTTCAAATACGGCCAATGCCCCTTGATGAATGTATTCCTCGGGATTGAGCTCGAGTAAGCCTGAGAGGAGAATGAGGGGAGGGTGTGCTTCTTTCCTCTTTTTTAATTGAGTGAGGAGGTAGCCTCCATCTCCGTTGGACATGCGCAGGTCCGCAAGAATGAGATCAACAGGCGTGGTTTTAAGAACTTCCAAGGCCTTTTTTCCGCTCTCTACTGCAATCACACAAAAGCCTTTGCGTTTGAAGTCAAACGCCAGAGCCCCTCGTAGCAGAGCGTCATCATCGACGATGAGCAGAGTGTGGTTTCGATAGGGTGGAGTCTCCAGGACGGGTGTAGCGGTCATGGATTTTTTCTTCATTGATTGATCCCTTTCTCCCTCTTCTGGGGAGAGTGTTCCTAAAGACGTATCGGGATTCCAAAGAAGAGATTGAATCGTTTGTGCATTGAGTCGCTTACAAAGCAATTTCTGGGTGATTTTCCAGGTTGCTTGAGGCCGATCTGATTCTGCCTCATAGGTCTTTGAAGAATCAATCTGCAGTCTTTGCGCTCTGAGTCAGGCTGGTTTTTGTTTCGATTAGGCGATTCACGGTGAAGTGGGTCGAGCTCTTTGCCACGCTCCCCTCCGCGATCTTTTTGATAGGCAATCGGGTGTGGAGCGCTTGACTGAGCTTTTAACCTCTCAAAACCTCAAGTGGCAAACCGTTTAACCTCGCTCCCAAGGGCTCTCATCGGAATCCAAAACTGAATGAATGCCTGCTTGGACCCTTGAGCCTGAGGCGATAGGACGCCTCCAATACTTCCCCGGAGCTGCTGCACGGAACTGAGTATGGATTGAATCTGAGTCATCTAAGCCTTATCTTTTTCAACTAGGGTCGTGAGATTCTAACAGACTCACTTCGGATTTTAGATGCGCCAAATTTTAATTATTCTTAACCGATTCAATCTATCAATCATTTCAGCGCTATCTGATGTTCACTGAGAATTAATTAAGATTTGTAGGGGTCATTAATATTTACCTAAAACTTACCGATCCCTCAGTAGAACGCTTGAGGTTCCATCGAATCATCGCATTTTTTCCGAATTCTCTGGAGTTGATCCGTATGAGACGTCCATTCTTTCAGACACTGACATCCTATGTCCTTTTTGGGGTGGCTTTGACTCCCTATTTATTTGCGGACTCTCAGGTAAAAGATGAAGAAGCTGCAATGATTTATCAAAAGGTTTCAAATACTTTAGAGAAGGCCTTAAATCGAAGCAGTGCTCCGGAATCCTACCGATCGGCTTTTCAACTCTTTCAAAAAAGGTCGCCTGAAACTCAAAGGAGGATCCAGCAAAACCCGGATCAAGTGATTGAAATCCTCAGTCAGGTCCTCAAAGAGATGAATTTAAGTCATCTTGCGATCCAAAAACGGCCTCCCTTAGAGCCCAGTGGTTCACTTGAGATCGAAGCAAAACCGGGTATGCTTGGAGTCCATACCAAACCTGATCCCTCGGGTCATGACGTTGAAAAGATTCGAATTTTATTTCCAAACTCAGGTTTGTCAGAAAATGGAATTGGTCGTGGCGATCAAATCCTGGCGGTCAACGGAAGACCCTTCTCCGAGTTTCAGGGGTGCGCCGATGGACAGAGCGTCCGAGTGCACGTGCGAAAACTCAACGGGGAAACTGAGGAGATGGATATTAAATGCAAGAGCCGGAGCGTTATTTATGCACCCAGCTTTCAGGAGATTGATTACCAAGGAAGCCAAGTGATTCGACTCTCTGTACCCTCATTTGAGGGGGAGTATCGTCCGGAGATTGTCGCGGAAGCTTTCTTGCTTGCAATAAAAAAGCAAAAAGACGTTGTGGTTGACCTGCGCGGCAATCCTGGCGGAAGACCCGATCATTTCTTAAGCTTCTTGTTGAAGGAGGGAACCCCCATCATTCATGAGGTAGGCAAAGCTCACGAGCTTGAGAAAACCATAGTTGCTGGGTACTTGACTGAACCTAAGGTCCATGAAGCCATGGATCGCTATGTGTTGCGCCTTCATGATGTGGTCAGTCGTCTTAATGGAGTCCTGACGTTCCCCAGTGAGTGCCGAAATTTGCAGCAAGCCCTTCAGGGCGACTTCATCAGGCTGGCCAGGGATCAGAATGAATTGATCAAAGGCTTATTCCGATTTCCGGCCTTACAAGAGCGAATACGAAATCTATTTTTAGCGAGTCAATCCAAGATTGATCAACTCAAGGAGTCCCTGTTGACTGAGAAATGTCCCCCAATTGATTGTCATCGGGATCAGCCCTCAGGCAAGGTAAATCTTCCACAGGGCCTTCAGCAGGCGCTGAGTCCATTCTTACCCATCATGACCTCCCTCGATGAAGTCAAGACTCAGATTGAAGAAGGAATCTATAAGATCAAAAGCCTGCCGCTTGAGAAACCGGAATTAAGAGATACCATCAGAGTTCCCTCGCCAGGACAAAGGGTTCCAGGAATAGGTCAAACCCTGGGGGCCATTACACCGTTTCGAGGAAAAATTGCTTTTTTAGTGAAGGACTCCTTCTGTGCAGCGGAGGTCTGTGCAGCAGCTCCGATGGAGTATGATGAGCTCAGAGCAGGACAGACTGCTTCAGAAAGCCCTCTATACCCCTCAGCCGTCCGAGTCTTCGGCAGCACTCCAGGAGCGGCTCAAGGACTCTATACTGAGAATTTCAAGATGGAGTCGGGAACCTACGAAATTCGCTATCCAGGCAACGACATTCATACACCGGTGAAAGACATTAAGGTGGAGGGCCAGGGAATTCAAGGTCACGAACGACTGAGGAAACAAAGAAAAGAGGATGGATCCATGGACTCCGCTCTGATCCAAGCCATTGAATGGCTGAAGCAAAAGCCCCAGGAGAAAAAATAAGGGCTTTGCCTCCTTTTTTGATGCTCGGAAGAGCTTCTCTCATGGCCTACCTCACTCACTCACGTAAGCTCGATGTGACTCCTTTGGTTGAGAGAATTTCGTCGGTGGGAAATCGGGTTTACTCCAGAATCTGGCAGACCAGATTCTTTCTCGATGCGAGATGAGGGTCGTGAATGGAGAAGAGAAGTCCCGCATCACCTGGGCGTGATGAGTCCTGAACGGCACTGAGGTAAAGTGTGCTCCCATGGATCCAAAGGTTGGTGATGTTTGGGTAGGTAGCGCTGATCGAAATGATTCCGATGAGCTCGCCCGATGGCGAGAGCTTGAGCACTTGAGCCCCTCCGTAGTGAGCCACATAGACTCGACCGTCATCATCCACTCGCAGACCATCCGGTCCCAACAGACCCTGGGAGAAGTCCACAGCGATGGGCCCAAGCACGGAAAGATCAGCAAACACGGAGGGGCGGTCCGAGAGAAGACCCCCTGGCTTGATCTCGTATCGGAGAATCCGATTCTTCAGGTGCTCTGAGACCAAAAGACTGCGGCCTTGATCAGAAATGGCCAGTCCATTGGCATAATGAATTCCCGTCGCTACGGTTTTGAATCCGTCATTTGAAAGGTGGAGGATCTTCCCCTCCACCGGAGCCTGAGGGTGAAACTCGCCTGAAGCGGTAAAGTAAATCCCAAACTCAGGATGATGCGTAAAGTCATTGGGCCCGCGAAAGGGGAAACCTAAGTGATCAGATGAAAACTCCTGAACCTGTTCTCCAGTCTTGGATAGCTTCACAATCGAATTTCGATCATAGCAGGACACCAAAAACTCCCCATTCTCTAAAGCTGAAATGGCGGCGGGACCGCAACCCTGACTTTTCCAGAACACGGTTTTTTCTTTTCCTTTGAAGCGAATCACCTGACTTCGGGCATACTCGACGAAATAAAGCGCCCCACCTTCAAAAAGAGGACTCTCGGGATACCTCACGTTTGAATCGAAGACCTCAGCCTGGATTTGTTTTTTTTGATCAAAACAACGGACCTCCAGCGAGTACGCTTGAGGAGTCGTGAGGCAACCGAGAAAAAACAAAATAAAGATTATTTTTGGCATATTTTTTTATCGATGAGTGTATCCAAAAAATTATGAAATGACCTTTTTCAAAGATAACATAAGATGCTCCATTTCCAGTAGGCTTTGAATGGTTTCAAAACTTTTTTCATATTTCATAGCAATACTTTAAACTCCGGAAGAGATTGATCAGGCATGATGAGTCGAGCCGGAGGACAGAGGGGGAGTGGCTGATTTCCATCTTTATGGTTTGGGCTTGGAGAATCTTTTAGATGACGATGCTCAAAAGCGGATTCCATCAGAGGGAGTCGTAACTTTTCTGGAAAAGAAGGGCAGATTGCTTGGGCTCAAATCAAGGCGATTCATTTAGAATCGTACAGAAGCAAGCCTCTGCAGATTGAGGCAAAAATACAAAGAGCAGATGGCCAGTTTTGAGGTGAAGTTTTTTTTCTTTCTCGTTATTGCATAAAGCGTGTTAACCAAGCTTTTTTTTCGGTCTCTCTTTGACCTCTCAGGCTTGCTTCAGTTGTCGGGTTTTACTCAAGCAGCTCGGCTTTGATCTTTTTATTGGGAGCGGCTCCGAGCTCTCTTAAAAGCTCCATTTTTCGAAAAATATTGCCCGGTCCCTCTTTGAGTTTTCCCATGGCGCTTGTGAATTGGGAGTGGCCTTGTTCAAAGGTTTTTCCAATCTTTTCAAAATCCTCAAGAAAACCCACAAACTTGTCATAGAGCTTGGCGCCTTCTTGTGCGATCTCTAAGGCGTTCTTGTTTTGATTCTCCACCTTCCAGATTGAGGCTACGGTTTTTAAGCTCGTTAACAGCGAGGTGGCGGTCACGATGGCCACCCCTTGCTTCCATGCTTTGCTCGTGAGCTCGGGATCCGCCTGCGCTGCAAGAAGAAAGGCAGGCTCAATGGGCATGAATAAAAAGACGAACTCGGGGGACTTGATGCCCTTGAGTTTGCTGTAGTGCTTACTGCCCAGTTCCTCCACGTGTTTCATAACGGATTTGAGGTGCCCCTCCAAGGATGCCTGGCGTTGGGCGCTCTCCTGGCTGTTGCAATAGGCCTCGTAGCTTTTCAAAGAGACCTTGGCATCCACAACGAGGTGCTTGTTTTCTGGAAGATGAATGATGACGTCCGGTCGAAACTTCTCGCCTGCGTCGTTTCGGTATTCTTGCTGCAGGGTGTACTCATGATTTTCTCTTAAGCCCGAGGACTCCAGGACTTTTTCCAAAACCAATTCTCCCCAGTTGCCTTGGAACTTGGAATCTCCTTTGAGGGCCTGGGTGAGTTGACTGGTTTCCTGAGTCATGCGGTCATTGAGCAGAACCAGTCTTTCGATTTCTGTTTTTAATGCGATGCGCTCATTGGCTTCGATTCGGTAGGTGGACTCTACTTTTTTCTCAAACTCTCCCAATTTCTCTCTCAATGGGCGGAGGATTCCGTCTAAGTTTTTCTCCGTTTGCTCGCTGAAGGTCTTGGATTTTAACTCCAGAACGCTTTGAGCGAGGTTTTCAAACTCAAGCTTGGACTGAGTTTTGAGGCTTTCCATGAATTGGGCTTGAGCGTCGATTCGCTCTTGAAAATGCTTTTGTTCCGTCAACCAGGCGGCTTCTTTTTTCCTCAGTTCCAGGAGCTCCGCTTGATGAGAGGCGAGGGATTGCTTGAGGTCCTCAAGCTGACTTTGGGTCCAGGTGAGTTTTTCCTGAACCAGGAGCTGAGCCGTGGCTCTTTCCGTGAGCTGATGTTTGAGGGTGAGAAGGGTTGCGGTAGCTCCAACCAGTCCGCCGCCTAAGGTGCAGCTGATCAGGGTGAGTGAGTTTGAGTCCATGGTCAGTTTCTCCTGCAGAGTCTGAGCTTTTAGCATAGAAGTGATGAGAAACGCAGAGGAAATCAGAGGAGTCGGAAGGGGCAAGCGGAAGAAGGCAGGGGGGAGGCTTGAATCCTGAATGAAGTGGATTTGAAAAAATAAAAAAAATAAAGATTTCAAATATTTAGGTTCATTTTTTATCTAGTTTCGTGAATAATTCAAGGAAGATTCTGTTTCTTTCCCGGGCGCTTCATGGTAGATATCCGGTGCTTTTTAAGCAAAGGATGATTGAATGTTAAAAAGTATTCTGCCAAAAGAAGAGAAGTATTTTGATCGATTTGATCAAATGGCCGACCTTTTGTCTCAAGCTTCGGCCATGATGCTCTCCTCCATGGAGCATCCCGCAGAGGCTTCGGCAAAAGCCATGGCACTTTCTGAAGTTGAAATTCAGGCAGATCAGATCACCCACACGATTTTGGAGTACTTGCACAAGACGTTCATCACTCCGTTTGAGAGAAATGACATTCACACTTTGGTTTTTAAAATGGCCAAAGGAGTTGAGTTATTAGCTCAGCTCACCTGCTTTGTGGCCGATTACCGGCTTTCCAAAGAGGTTCCCAGTTCAAAGAATCAGATGGCGGTTCTTCTGGAATTGGCTCAGCTCGTGAACGAGCAGGTGAATTTAGTCTCGAGCGCCATTCCGGGGTTGAGAAAAATCAAAGAACCGGATCCTCTAGTTCAAATCTGTGCTCAGATCCATCAAGTAAAATACCGGGCTCGTGTCCTTTTGAGGAAAATCTCAGTGGATCTATTTGAAACAGATGACGTCAAGCTGATGATGAAGTACCGGGACTTAGTCTCGACTTTTAATCAACTCATCTCCTGCTGTGTTGAGATTGCCAATCGAATCGAAGTCATCGTTCTTGAATACGCTTGATCCGAGGGGAGATTCATGGACCTTTATGCCCTAGTTGTTATTATCTTACTGGCCCTCATTTTTGATTTTATTAATGGCTTCCATGACGCGGCGAACTCGATTGCAACCATTGTTTCAACCCGCGTTTTAAAGCCCCAGCATGCTGTGATTTGGGCAGCGGCCTTCAATTTCATCGCCTTTTTATTTTTTGAAACCCGAGTGGCCAACACCATCGGGCGAGGTTTAGTGGATCCTGCGATGGTCAGTCCTGCGGTGATCTTTTCTTCTCTATTTGGGGCCATCGCTTGGAATCTGGTGACTTGGTACTTTGCCTTACCTTCGAGCTCCTCCCATGCCTTAGTGGGCGGACTGGTGGGATCGGTTTTGGTGCGAGCCGGCTCCAGTGCGCTTCAGTATGAGGGGTTACTCAAGGTTTTAGTTTCCATCGTCTTATCTCCTTTTTTAGGCTTGATCCTAGCGAGTCTTCTTTCGGTGCTGACGGCGCAAATTTGTAAGAACCTTGCGCCGCGATTAGTGGATAAGTGGTTTAGGCGCCTTCAGTTTTTCTCGGCAGCCCTGTACAGCCTGGGGCATGGCGGCAATGATGCTCAAAAAACGATGGGAATCATTGCGATCCTTCTTTTCTCAGCCGGTTATCTGGGGCCTCAGTTTCATGTTCCTTTTTGGGTCATTCTGCTTTGTCAGACGGCCATGGGCTTAGGTACCCTGATGGGAGGGTGGAAGATTGTGAAGACCATGGGGCTTAAGATCACAAAGCTGAAGCCGATTGGAGGATTCAGTGCTGAGACGGCCGGAGCCATGACCTTGTTTTTAGCCACGGGGCTTGGGATTCCTGTTTCCACCACTCACACCATTACGGGGGCCATCGTGGGTGCCGGCAGTGTTTACTCTCCTCATACGATTCGCTGGGGCATTGCCTCACGAATTATCTGGGCCTGGATTTTAACCATTCCTGCCGCTGCCGCTATTTCTGCTTTGACCTTGTGGGTGATCCGCTCAATCTAAGTCTTTGACGGGGCATTCAGTTTTCAGAAAATTCCAATTTAACTTTCCTTTCGATTCCATCCTCGGGTGGACTTGTTTTCAAACTCAGGGCAAATTGAGGGGATCATGCTGGATCGATCCTCTCACCGTGTGGAGAACCAAAATCCTGTTCAGTGGCAAGCCAGTGTTCATGATCAAAGTCAGTTTGAAATCGTCATCGATTATCAGGTTCCTCAGGTTCGCTCTGAACAGGGATCAGGCCGAAGGGAACAAAAATCTGAGATGTCGTACTGGGTGGATTTTTATTTCTTTACTCCAAAAAACCTGGGCCTTAATTCTCAAGTCTATCCACGAGAGTCCTTCTATCAAGACCTGACCAACCTGGTTCGTATTCATACGCCTAAAAAAGACCTCATTCATGCGGCCATTTTACCCACCTTGGAGAACCTCCTGGTGCTGGATCAGAGTCAGCCGTTTTTTCCCGAACAGACTCATCGTGCCATTCAGGAGGTGAAGATTTTTGCCAATTATGTGAACCTGAGATTAAAAACTTGGTTCAATCATAAGCCCGCGTTGAGCGATGATCAGTGGGTCATTCAAGGCTCGGAGATCATCGAGTTGGTTGAACATTTTCGGATGCGCTACCTCAAGCCCTCGCTTCAGAGCATTGCGCTTGACTCGGATTTGGCCTCCGCTTTGCTTTGGGTAGATGAGTACCTCTCCAATCGCTTGGAGGTGAGTTTTTCCAAAATCTCTTTGTCTCAGGTTTCCTCCCCGCGTTCGAGTTTTGCTCGGCGTTTTTTGTCCAACGAGTACCAGCATCGAGCCGAGCGGGGGTACGTCACCCCAGGGAGGGCTGCGACGGATCGAAACCTCGAGCAGTTTTATCATCGCCATGGGATGTTAAAGAAATTCGTCTCAGAGAGCCTTTATCTCAAAACTCAAGAGGTCAAGCGGGATCGGCTTTATCGCAATATGATGGCGGGCTTTGGAGCCGCCTTAGCCGGCGTGTGGGCTGAGGTTGCCAAAATGGATTCGCAGTTGGCTCGGGGCGCACGAGATTTTGGGGTTCGCTTTATGGTGCTGGCCTCCGTGGGGGTTTTAATTTACGTCTTTAAGGATCGAATCAAAGAAATCAGTAAAGAGTACTTTAACGAGAAGCTGAAAGGATTTCTGCCCGATTATGAGGTTTTATTGACCTATCCGTTTTTTGATCGCTTAGGGAAAAAGCAGGACCTTCGCGTGGGAAAATATCAGGAAACCGTTCGATACCTCTCCAGTGAGAGCTTGCCTGAGGACATTCGATTTGTGCGGGACTTAACTCAAGCTGAGGACTTGTTTGGGGAAAATCAGGAGAACATCATTCACTACTCAAAACGAGTTGCCTTAAATCCTACCGTCTCCTCTCAGATGGAAACGGAGTTGCTCTCTTTGAAGGATATTTTTCGTTTTAATATGGGAGGGTTTCTTCAGTACTTGGATAACCCTGAGAAAAGTCTCGCTATCTATGATTTTGAGGAAGGTGCGATTCAGATTCGAGCCCCAAAGGTTTACTACTTTAACCTCTTTTTAAGGATGAGCGCCTGGGACCAAGGATTGGATCAACCTAGGAAGAAAACGACTCAGATTGAGCATTTGCGTTTGGTGCTCAATAAGTCTGGAATTGTTCGATTGGATGCGGTGTTTCCCCGCGGGGAGCATTGGTATGAGGATGAGGCTGAATGACGGGAATTCAAGCGTTCAATGCGCTGGCAGGAGTGGGGCTGTTTTTCTTCTCTTTAAGGTTATTGACTCAGGCGATCGATGAGGCGGTTTCCGCGCACATTGAGCCCACTGTCCGATGGGTGGGGCAGGGGTTTTTAAAACCCATTGGGGCGGGAGTGGGGCTAACGGTCTTGCTTCAGGCAAGTAGTCTGACCATTGTCAGTGCGATGGGGTTTTTAGGTCGCGGCTGGATCACGTTGGAGCATGGGCTTTTACTGAGCTTAGGGGCAGCCTTTGGCAGTACGCTGAAAGCCTGGTTTTTTGCCAGTAATCCGAAGTTCATTGGTCCCGGGCTCATCGTGCTCTCGAGTGTTTTGATGACTTTTTACCGAAGACGCGTGGCTCGAAAGAGCTTGGAGTTAATCTTGGCGGTGGGCTTAATTTTTGTCAGTTGGAATTTCATGGGAGAGGCCTTAGATCAGCTCACCTCCGTGCAGACCAACTGGGGGCCTAGGTCTTTCTTAAATGGAGGGTCGTTTTTTCACCTTCTTTTTTTTCTGGGTATAGGTTTCTTTCTCACGCTCTTAGTTCAGTCTAGCAGTACCGTGGTCTTTTTGATCATTGGTTTAGCCAATGGCGGTTCACTGAGTGTTTACGCGGCAACAGCCATGATTTTAGGAGCCAACGTGGGCACGTCGATCACAGGCCTGATTTTTTCTCTCGGGTATCGCTCTGAAGTCAAGCGGCTAGCGCTCGGGCATTTTCTCATCAAATCCGTGGGGGCGCTCATGTCGTTGCTTTTATTTAAGACGTTTCTCTCGGTGGTGGCACTGATCACTTCACCGCTCCTGTCATTTTTTCACCTCACACTCCATCCCGGCCATCAGTTGGCGGCCGTTCATAGCGTTTACAATGCGCTCAACTTGTTGATTTGGTCCATTCTGATGCCCTTTTTAGTTAAAGTCCTTCATGTTTTACTCCCGGAAAAAGACAACGCAGCTCAGGTGTGGATGCCCGCTGTGGTTCGAAAAATGCTCATGAACCTTCCGGCTCGTGCCTTTGAGGAAACGAATCGGCGGCAAGGAACTTTATTGAGTGAAGCGAAGGTCCTGACCCATGATCTATTTCAAGCCATTGAGAGTGTTCATCAGCCAGGACAAATTCAGTTGCTCCGAATCGAGTTCTCCGGACGTTTTCGGGTGCTTGAGGAGCTTTTGGCCAACCTAGCGGTGAGCCAAAAAAATCAGCACTCCCTTTCCTGCTGGTCGAGACTCGGAGTCATGGATCGATTTGAGAAAGTGGTGCATGAACTTTGGGAGCTGCATGAGATGATTTCACTGGCCCCTGAAAATCAACGCAGAACGGTGCAGGATGTTTTTGGGTCCGATCTGGCTCGCCTTAAGAACCACTTTCTTTTGGCCTGGAACGAGCTTCGTGCCGGTCGAAATTGTGAACCCACGTGTTTGGGCGCAGGCCAGGTGCTCTCCGAGGTGGAGCGGCGCATGTGCTGTCCGGAGTTTTTGGTGAATCGCTCCATTGGGATTTCTGAGTTTTTACTGCTCCGCCGGGTGGTGTCGTGTTTCTCTCGTGTTCTCTTGGAGCTGGCCTGTTTGGGGCAACTGGGGATGGGCAAAAGTGAGACCGAGAGCGAGTGTTGTCCGCCGAACTCACTTCCGTGGAGGGGGGGCGGCTCTAGGGTTTCCTCGGTGCATTCCTCCTCTCGCTTGCTTTTTTGAGCCCTCTTGCCAAGAAGTTTCCCGGCCTTCGGCTTGACAAAGTGGGGATCGTGCTTATTGATTAGGCTATGTCGAAAGTTACCCAGTCGTTTCAAGCTGAATCAAAAGAAATCCTAGAGCTCATGATCCACTCGCTTTATTCGAATCGAGAGATCTTTTTAAGAGAGCTCATCTCCAATGCTTCAGATGCCATTGAGAAGCTCAAGTTTGAAAGCCTCGTGAACTCCGAGTTGCCCTTGCCTGCCTCAGGTTTTGAGATTCGCCTGAGTCCCGATTCCGCTCAGAGGACGCTTGCGATCTCAGACAACGGCATTGGGATGACTCGCGACGAAGTGATTGAAAACATTGGGACAATCGCCCATTCAGGAACCAAGGCTTTTCTCAAGCGCGGTTTGCCTGAGATGAAAAAAGAGCTCAAAGAGCATCCGGAGCTCATTGGTCAGTTCGGCGTGGGCTTTTACTCCGCGTTCATCGTGGCCGATCGGGTCACCTTGCACACCCAAAAGGCAGGGGCCACCCAGGGTGTTCTTTGGGAGTCCGATGGAAAAGGGACCTATACGATTGAGGAGAAGCCTAGGGCTGAGGGGCATGGAACCACCATCACGCTTCATCTGAAGCCCATGGGAGCTGACGCGGCAGCCGATGCTGCGTTGTCCGAGTCTCAGGAGTCGGATCCTGATTTCACCGATTCATGGACCCTCAAAGAGATCGTGAGAAAGTACTCTGACTTTGTCGCTCATCCCATTCGCATGCAGGTGAGTCGAGAAAAAGGCCAAGGCGATCAAAAGGAAACCGTCATTGAGGATCAAACCCTCAATAGTCAAAAGGCCCTGTGGCTCAGAGCAGCCTCCGAGATCACCGAGCAAGAGTATCAGGACTTCTACAAGCATTTAAGTCATGATTGGGCCAATCCCCTTAAGACGATTCACTATAAAGCGGAAGGAACCTTGGAGTTTAGTTCGATTCTCTACCTGCCTTCACAAAAGCCATTGAACTATGATTTTCGGGATCGAAAAATCGGTTTGAATCTCTACGTCAAGCGGGTCTTTATTCAGGCTGATTGCGAGGAGCTCTTGCCTCCTTACCTGAGATTTGTCAAAGGAATGGTGGATAGCGATGATCTCTCTTTGAATGTCTCGCGAGAAATCCTCCAGCAGGATCGTCAGATTCTCAGAATTAAAAAAGCTCTCACCTCAAAAATCCTCAGTAGCTTAAAAGATCTTCTCGCTCAGGATCGTGCCTCCTATGAGAAGTTTTGGGCCAACTTTGGGTGCACCTTAAAAGAGGGAATCCCGCTTGAGCCTTCCTCCTCTGAGAAGCTCAAGGATTTACTCCTCTTTCACTCCACGCACTCCGATGGCTGGACCACGCTTGCTGAGTATGTTGGACGCATGAAGCCGGGTCAAAAAGACATCTACACCATCACGGGGGACTCTTTAGAGCAGATTAAAAACAGCCCGTATTTGGAAAAACTGAAAGCCAAAGGGTATGAAGTTCTCCTCATGAGTGACTCCGTGGATGCCTGGGTTTCAGGGGGACTGGGCCAGTTTGATGGGAAGTCCTTTCAATCCGCAACCCAAGAAAACCTAGATATCTCCACTGAAGAAGAGAAAAAAGAGGAGCAAAAGAAGCGAGAACAAGCCACCGAGCGTTTTAAGCCTCTTTTAGAATCCATGCAGTCCTCCTTGGATCAATGGGTCAAAGAGATTAAGGTCTCCGATCGTCTGACGGACTCCCCGGTTTGTTTGGTTTCCTCGGATCAGGGCGCCTCCGCTCACATGGAGCGGCTCATGGCCTCCATGGGTCAGAGTCTACCCAAATCCAAACGGATTCTTGAAATTAATCCTGAGCATCCTTTGTATGACAAGATGCTGAGTTTGCCCTCTGAGAAAGTTCAGGAGTGGTCGTTGATCCTCTATCAACAGGCTTTGCTCAATGAAGGGTCTTCCATTGAGAATCCTCATTTGTATTCTCAGCGGATTGCTCAACTTATGATGTCCAGTGTCCTTTAACGGGCCCAGTCTTGCGTTTTGGGGTACAGGGTCAAAGCGTGTGATCACTCGGATCTTACTTGCCCTAAAACCTCGTACTTGAGTTCGGGGTTCCCCTTCTCGCAGAGTTGTGCTAATGAACCAGTCTGTCCCTGAAAATTCAGATTGACGGTTCCAAGATGGAAAAGCATCTTGGCTTGTGTAAAATCTGAAAAAGAGAGATCAAAAATCTGGCCTACTCAATTTGAGTGCTGGCAAGAGATAGAGGTTAAGAGCCCTTGTCTTGTAACTCCTAGAAGTCTGTCTAGGAGCGATTCGGATACGAATCGCCTGAATAGGGGAATCCTCTTTCGTGAGGAAGAGAAGCGTATCCAAACAAGAGTACCGCAACTAAAGGAGTTTGACTTGAGGAAACGGTTTCTAGTGACGGCCCCCTCGAACATCGCCCTAGTGAAGTACATGGGAAAGACGGATTCCACGCTTAATCTGCCTGCGAATCCAAGCTTGTCAATGACACTCAGTCAGCTCTCGACTTGGGTGGATCTAGAGGTTCAGTCCCCCTCGAACTCTTCTCAGTCGGCAGCCTCCTCTGAAAACCAAGGCCCCGACGTCGTCATTCCTGAGCTTCCGCGCGGAGTTCCTCCACTGGATCACCTGACTCTTCAAGTGCCCGATCTTTCGGCCTCAGGCACGAGGAAAGTTCTGGATCATCTCAGTCGGGTCAAGCAGGAGGCAAAGACTCTCTTGCCCCGCTTCGGATTGAAGGCCGTTTCTCCTGGCCCCTTACACCTCCGATCGGCCAATACATTTCCTACCGCCTCAGGCATTGCCTCCAGTGCTTCCAGTTTTGCTGCGCTCACCCTGGCCACCGTTCTCTCTTGCATGCAAGAGCCCAAGGAGTTTTTAGCCCTCGGCTCACAAAAAAGTGCTTTCATGAGGGCTTTGGCCAATCTCTCCCGCCAGGGATCAGGCAGTTCTTGTCGGTCCTTGGAAGGCCCGTGGGTCCTCTGGGATCACAACGAGGTGAGTTCCGTTGCGGCATCTCTGCCTGAACTGACCGATCTGGTCCTCTTAGTTTCCAGTTCCGCCAAAGAAGTGTCCTCGTCGCAGGCTCATCAGCGAGTCCTTTCTTCACCTCTTTGGTCCAATCGCATTTCACGTGCCCAGCATCGCGTGCAGCAGTTAAACGACGCGCTTCAGCAGGGCCAGCTCGCTCAGATCTCTCAGTTAGCCTGGTCTGAGATGTGGGAGATGCATAGCTTGTTTCATACCAGTGCTGAGCCATTTACCTATTTTGAGCCCATGACCCTTGCCATTTTAAAGTGGCTCAGCCCATTTTTAAAAGACCCCCACCCTCCCATTGTCACCTTGGATGCGGGACCCAATGTTCATCTCTTAGTGGAGACCCCAAGGGTCGCACAGTGGGTGGATCGCATTGAACGACAGTTCCCCGAGCTTCGGATTCTTCAGGATCGTCAGGGTTTAGGAGCAGATTGGATTGAAACTTGAGAGCAACTCCCATGGATTTGGATCAGTTTGAGAAACGAAAAGCAGATCATATTCAACACTCCTTGGATCTGAAAAACGAGGCCCTCGGAGCCTCCGGTTTAGATCGAATTCATTTGGTTCATGAAGCCCTGCCTGAGTTGGATTTTCAGGACGTCTCGATTCAGTCCCAGTTTTTAGGGAAAAAATTGCAAACTCCTTTTTTCGTGTGTGGCATGACGGCTGGGCATGGCGATGCACCGGCCATGAATCGTCTTTTGGCGAAAGTCTGTGAGGCCCGCGGTTGGGTTATGGGAGTCGGCTCTCAGCGGCGTGATCTTGAGTCCTCCTCAGAAGAATGGAAGTCGTTTCGAAGCTCGTTTCCGCGCTTGGGCTTAATTGGAAACCTCGGGCTCACGCAAGTGATTCAAGCCTCCGTTTCCCAAGTGCGGCGTGTGGTGACGGATTTAGGAGCCGATGCCCTAGCCATTCACCTCAATGCCCTTCAAGAAGTGCTTCAGCCAGAAGGGACGCCCCAGTTTCATGGAGGCTTTGCGGCATTAAAAAAACTCACTCAGAGTCTTAAGATTCCCATCCTTCTGAAGGAGACGGGTTGTGGATTTTCAAAAAAAACTCTCCAGCGCATCTCCCGTCTGAAGCTCTGTGCCGTGGATCTCAGTGGTTTAGGTGGTACTCATTGGGGAAGAATCGAGGGAGCTCGAGCCCCTGAGCACAGCCTTCAGGCTCAGGCCGCTCAAACGTTTGCCCACTGGGGGGAATCCACCGTGCAAAGTGTCCTTGCCGCTCAAGGGGTTTTGCGTGAGAAAACAGAAATTTGGGCCTCAGGTGGCGTTCGCAGTGGCTTGGATGCCGCCAAGCTCATCGCTCTGGGGTCCCATCGAATAGGTTACGCTAAGCCGGCTCTTATGGCAGCCTTAAAGGGGGAGCAAGCCCTTCATCAATGGATGGCTCAGCAGGAGTTTGAACTCAAAGTCGCCCTGTTTTGCACCGGGAGTAAAAACTTAGAGGCATTGAGAAAGAAAAAGTGGAATCTCAGTTAGAATCGTTTGACCTCAAGGCATTAGAGGCGATTTCCCAAGAGATTCTGAAGAAAGGATCCAAGAGTTTTTATTTTGCTTCCCGGTTTTTTGGGAAGCGCATTCAGCTCGGTGCCGTTCTGCTCTACAGCTGGTGTCGATTCTGTGATGATTTAATTGATCAAGCCTCAGACCCTCAGCAGGCTCAAACGAGGCTTCAGTTTTTATTTCAAAAAACTAAGGCGCTTGATCCCTCAAATCAACAGGAAGACCAGAGGTTTGACCCCGTGCAGATGGACGTACCATGGGGCAACGACTCCCTTCCCTGGATGGCGATTTCA
>JBMSSC010000047.1:0-18112 GCA_049424145.1 Bdellovibrionia bacterium | reverse complement strand
CTGGCGCGAGACTTCATACTCAATGGCTTTTTCAACGAATCGGAACGAATTCACGTTCTTAATCTCCGCGCGCGTTCCAAATTGCTTGGAGCCTTTGGGCATGACACTCACATTGGCATCACACCTAAAATTCCCCTCCTGCATATTTCCATCACAAATACCTAAATAAGTGACCACGGCATGCAGAGCACGCAAGTAGGCTCCTGCCTCCTCCGGTGTTTTTAAATCCGGAGCACTGACGATTTCAATCAACGGAACACCGGCACGATTCAAATTGACGAGAGAAAACCCAGCCATATGAACGTTTTTTCCCGCATCCTCTTCCATATGAATTCGTTGAATCTGAACTTGCTTGGGTCCTCCTTCAGTCTGAATCTCCAGCCATCCGTTCTCACAGATGGGCCGATCAAATTGACTGATCTGATACCCTTTGGGCAAATCGGGATAAAAGTAGTTCTTACGGGCAAAGGTGGTGTTTAATTGAATCTGGCAATGCGTAGCCAGGCCTGCTCGAATTGCAAACTCAACGACTTTTTTATTTAAAACAGGCAAAGTCCCGGGGTGCCCGGCGCAAACAGGGCAGGTGTTGCTATTGACGTCCACATCAGCAACGGACTTTCCATCGGGTAATCGAGCCCGACAACCACAAAAGATCTTCGTCTGAGTGGAGAGCTGACAGTGAACTTCTAATCCGATGACGGCTTCAAATTCTGGATGCATCGATGAAAAACCTCCTTCGATTTTAATGCTGAAACGCCTGAGAGAGCCTTTGGGCAATGGCAAACATTCGCTCCTCTTGAAACGCAGGAGCCATCATATGAAAACCGATGGGAAGCCCTAATGCATCTTGGCCACAAGGAATACTCATGGACGGCAATCCAGCTAAGTTAGCTGGGATTGTAAAAATATCGTTCAAGTACATCTTCAGAGGATCCTGGATCTTCTCGCCCAATCGAAACGCAGTGGTGGGAGCCACGGGACCGACGATGAGATCCACCTGACGGAAGGCCTGATCAAAATCCTGCTTCACCAGGCGCCGGACTTGACATGCTTTGCGGTAATAAGCCTCCGAGTACCCGCTGGACAACGCGAAGGTTCCTAAAATAATTCGGCGTTTCACTTCAGGTCCAAACCCTTTTCGAACGGCCTCGTAAAAGGCCGTTAAATCCTGAGCTTCAATTGCCTCTTTTGGGCGCACGCCAAAGCGCACCCCATCAAAGCGAGCCAAGTTACTGGAGGCCTCACTGACGGCAACCAAGTAATAGACGGCAACCGAATACGGGGTGTGGGGTAGAGAGACGGGAACTCGCTTAGCACCCAGGGACTCCAAGCGGTGAATCGCCTGTTCAACCGATTGCTCAACTTCTGGGGCCAAGCCTCCGACTAGGTACTCTTTGGGCACACCAAACTTGACTTGACTCAAGTCCAGAGGATTTTTCTTCAGGGAACTTAAATACGAAAAGCTTTTTAAGGGCTCGTAGGGAGCCGAGGTTGCGTCTTTGGGATCAAACCCTGACATCACGTCGGTTAAAAGAGCGGCATCTTCCACGGTGTGAGTTAAAGGACCCACCTGATCCAAGGAGGAGGCAAAGGCCACCAGCCCATAGCGACTGATTCTTCCATAGGTGGGCTTCACACCCACCACGCCACAATAGCTGGCTGGCAGCCGAATGGATCCCCCGGTGTCCGAGCCCAAAGCGCCCACACACAGATGTCCACCCACAGCCGCAGCGGACCCACCACTGGATCCTCCCGGAACCCGGTCCAAGTGCTTGGGATGCTTCACTGGGCCAAATGCGGAATTCTCATTGGATCCGCCCATCGCAAACTCATCCATATTGAGCTTTCCTAGGGAGATGGCTCCGGCCTTCTCCAAGCGCTCAACGGCGGTGGCCGTGTAAGGAGGAATGTAGTTCTCCAACATCTTGGAGGCACAGGTGGTTTTGACTCCATCGATGGTCAAATTATCTTTAATCCCCAGAGGAATGCCCAGGAGGGGAAAGCGCTCTCGAGGGACTTGACCCTCACGGGACAGAATTTGCTCGGCAAACTTCGCTTGATTCAAGGCGCGGGACTCACAGATCTCAAGAAAAGCCCCAAGCGAACTGGATCGACACGCACTTAAGTAATCCTGGGTGAGCTCCACGGGGGAGAGGACTTTTTGATCAAACGCATCATGGATGTCCTGAATGGTCTTATATTTTTCATTAAAAAGAGCGGGTGCCATAAAAACTCCTGTCAAAGGGGATGAAGTGGATTCTCGACTCGAATTCCGCGAGAACCCAGATGAACGTTGCCTCTGGGGTTAGAGAATCGGAGGGACTTTAAACCCATGATAGAGCACATCCGGAGCATGGGTTAAAACCTTGGGTCCACCCTTCTCATCTGTGGGAGAGACCTCGGGCACGTCTTCACGAAGTGAGGCTGCCATTTCAAACGGATGGGTCATCGGCTCAACGCCTTCGGTTGGAACAGATTGCAACGTTTGAACATAGGAGAGGATCACGTCCAACTGCTGCGTGAAGGTCTGAACTTCTGAGGGAGAAACCGAGAGCTTAGCCAAGTGAGCCACGCGCTCGGTGAGAGATGCATTGAGGTCGCTCATAAGAAATTTCCTTTTACTTCCTGTGAAGGGCTCTCTGGAATCAAGACCAGAGCTTCCCGGAGATTATCCCGGTTCGCGTTTCTTCGGGCGTACAATTTTCGGAATATTTCATCCTCAAATTGCCCGATCCTGCCCTCCGCGCGCACTTTCCCACCTTCCGTGGGTGACTTTTTTAGGAATGGGTCATCTCGAACTCACGAGGCGCCCAGTTTCCTGAACCTTATTTGTGCTTTGACAGGTTTTGCCCCACATCAGTTTTGCGCGATCTTTCGCTCACGTGGGAACCTTGCACCTGCTTGATCGAAGCACCCTCTTCCCTTTAACGCTCTCAAATCCGGAAGGCAAGCGCTAACCACCCCCTCAAGGAGGGTGGTGAAACATTGGGTTCAAACGGAAGAAAAAAAGGAAAGCCGATCACCCCAAACGGAGGCCCTCTATTTTCCTTTTTTATCGACCTACTCTAAGTAACTGGACACGTAGCGCAGTAAGAACTTCTTCAACTGCCGACCTGAAAATCGAATCGTGACTTTTTGATCCTCACCACTGCCCTCGCTGGACACGATGGTTCCAGGACCGTACTCAGGATGATTCATGGCTCGTCCCACCCAATCACTCGTTGCGGCTTCAGACCGGTGGGATAGCCGAACCACTGAGCCCTGAGGACCGATGCGAGCAATCACTTTCGATGAGTCCTCAAACGACTCTGAGCCTCCCCAATGTCGAGAGGAACCTAAGCGCGAGAACCGGGAGCCTAAGGCAGCCGAGCCATTTCTCATCTCGAGGCACTCAGGCGGGATTTCAGCTAAAAACCGGGAAGGCTCCTGATAACTGATATTGCCCCAAATGCGTCGAATCGTGGCACTCATCAGATATAAAACCTGACGAGCACGGGTCATGCCCACATAACAAAGCCTGCGTTCTTCCTCTAGATCCTCTTCAGGAGTTTCTTCCCAAGGTTTAACGGAGGGAAACAGACCCTCTTCCATGCCGACCATAAAGACAACGGGAAACTCCAGTCCCTTGGAAGAATGCAAGGTCATGAGTTTCACTGAACTTTGGTCGGAGGAGAGTTGATCCACGTCTGAGGCCAAGGCCGTCTGCTCGATGAAAAGAAATAGCAGCTCTTTTTTCTTCTCCAGGCGGTGCTGCTCTTGGGTTTTCTCTAAAATCTCCTCTTCAAACTCCAAAAGCAAGGTATTGAGCTCTTCTAAGTTCTCAATGCGAGCGGTGGCCTCTTCCGTGCCTTCTTTTTTCAGTTCTCGTACATACCCCGTTTCATCCAAAATCAGGTGATAGAGTTCCGAGAGCAAGAGCTCGGGCTGCTTCTGCACGAAGAGCTGAACCATCTGCACAAACCCATTGAGCTTCTTTGCCACAGCGGCCGAGGCCACTTGTTTATCTTGAGTGGCTGAAACCAAGGCCTCCCAATAGGAAAGAGAACCGGATGAAGTCTGGGAGTTCCAAAAATCCTCCAGACGCTCCAAAGTGGTTTTTCCAATGCCACGGGCAGGGACATTGATCACACGCTTGCAACTGACCGAGTCGGAGAGGTTGGCGATGAGCTTGAAGTAGGCCAACAGATCTTTAATTTCTTTCCGATCATAAAAGCGAAGACCGCCTACGATCTGATAGGGAATTTTCTCGCGCCTGAGGACATCTTCAAAAGGCCTACTTTGAGCATTGGTCCGATAAAAGATGGCAAACTCATCAAACGAGCGACTCTGATCCAAGGCCAATCGCTGGATCTCGGCAATCGTCATCTCCGCTTCCGCACGTTCGTCAGCCAATTGCGCGCAAATGAGGTTTGATCCAGGCTCATTTTCAGTCCAAAGTGTCTTGTCTTTTCGAGACTGATTGTTTCGAATCACCACTCCCGCTGCTTTTAGAATGGTTTGCGTGGATCGATAATTCTGCTCGAGCTTGACGATTTTGGCCCCAGGGTAGTCCTTCTCAAAGTCTAAAATATTATGGATATCCGCCCCTCGCCATTTATAGATCGACTGATCTTCATCCCCGACGACGCAGATATTCTGGTGTCCACCATGAATGGGCGAGGCTAACAGAGAAAGGAGCAAATACTGGGCTCGATTGGTGTCTTGGTACTCATCGACGTGAATGTAGCGATACCATCTCTGATACTTCTGCCGAACTTCAGGCTGATCTCGCAGAAGGCGATACGTCAAGCAAAGGATCTCACCAAAATCAAGGGCCTGATTGGCGAATAAATCCTTCTGATACTGCTCATAGACTCGCTTCATTTGTCGGGCAAAAAGATCCATCGGAGAAGCCGAAATCTCATCAGGACCTAAGGCATCACACTTGGCTCGATTGATCTTGGCTTGAATGGCTTTGGGACTAAAACTCTTCTCATCAATACTGAGCTTCTGCATGGCGCTCTTAATCAGGCTCAGTTGATCCGAGTCATCATAAATCACAAAGGAGCGAGTAAAAGGCGTATGAGGAAGCTCTCGCCGCAGTAAGCGAATACAAAAGGAGTGGAATGTCCCGATCTCAGGCGATCCCAATGCGGAGCTTTCGCTCACGCGGAGAATCCTCTCCACTCGCTCTTTCATCTCACCTGCCGCTTTATTGGTGAAGGTCAAAGCCAGAATCTGAGCCGGAGGCACTCGACAAGAGTCAATCAGATAGGAGATTCGAGAGGTCAGCATTTTGGTTTTTCCGGCCCCCGCACCCGCTAAAACCAATAAAGGACCCTCTGTTGTAAGCACTGCTTCTCGTTGAGGCTCATTCAGCCCCGAGCGTAAATCCATCATTCCCCCCCTTTCTCGCATAGAAGAGCGCGATCTTCTAGCAAGATCCCGCGCTACCGGAGGGAAAAATCGGCCTCTGCTATTGGAAGGAAAACGTCCTTCGATGAAAGGTGACACCCCGAGGCGAGTCAAACTCAGCCGGCAGCGGGGCTCGAGGGTAAGGACGCTTGAAGTCTTGAGCGGTCCAATCGGATTTTGCCGCTTGAGTGGCCCGATCCCGCACTAAGAGCACCAGAACTTGCTGAAGACTCTTTGAGGCCTCATCAAGCTCATCCAGATGGTTCTTCCACTTGAGCTTGCGCTCAGGCGAGTTCCGATAGGGCTCAATCAGAACCTCACCCACACTGACCCAGTGCTGAGGATCTTGCCTCAGGTGATGAAGAAGAACGTCGGGATTTGTAATTTTTGCATCCAATGGGAGGGAGGTATCAAAATTCTGAGCAAACTCTTCAATCGACCCAAACTTCTCGAAATTCCAAGCATAAATTGAGGGGTGAAACTTCTGATGAGGGGCATTTAACCGTTTTTTAGACTCCACAAGCGGGTACTCTTCTTTGGAGTTGAGTCGGTTGAGGTAATCTCGATACTCTTGGGAAACAAAACGGGCAATCGACGGGTCGTTTAACACCTCTTCGTCTAGGTACTTATCTGAAACCCAAGGCACTCGTGATGCCCACTGAAACAAGTTTAAAACCACATCCGCCAACTCTTCGATCTGATAAGCCAAAATGACCGCCTCATCACATCTCAGGCCGCGCCCCATGCTCCCCATCCGCTGATCAGGAGGCAATACAGGACTCGCGCCTCGACGGGCTGCAAACTTAATTCTTCGGTAAAAATTAGGCACACTCATCTGACGAGCGTACTCATACAAACGCTCCGTACCCTCCACCGGGTGAGCAAATTCCCGATGGTCTCGAAATTGATCCATGAGCTCTGAAGCTTTCTCATCATAGGGAACGCCCCCAGCCTCCCAGGACTCCATTAAAGCATAGGCAAAAAGTGATAAGGCGCGATTTTTATTCCGATAAATCACATAGGGAATCTCAGAGGGCCTTAACTGAGTGGAAATGACCTTAAAATGGGGCTCTGCGACCGCATGGATCACTTGAGGAATCTCTTCCTCCGGATCAAAGCCTGCAAACAAAGCGACGTGTTCTGCTTTACCCAGCGAATCCATGTAAAAAACAAGATCGCCAATTTTTAGGGAGGATCGATCTTGAGAGACGGCACGACTGGACTGAGGCAAAAGTAGCCCCAAAAAGACCCCTAGGACTCCGATGAGTCCAGGGTTTCTTTTTTTTCCCCTGCATCGATCTTGGCAAAAAATCATTGAACTTCCTCCATCAGACCCGGCGAAATTACCTGATAAAATGCAGATAGTCAACTTTTTATACTTTAAATAAAAACAATAAAAACAGGCCTATCGCAGCTCGAATTAACTCAAAACCAAAGTCAACCCGGAGACTTGAGGTGTTCTGGTAAGAGCCCCTCTGGGAAGCTCAAAAATCTTATTCCACCGTGACGCTTTTGGCGAGATTCCTGGGCTTATCCACGTCCGTACCTTTTAAAACCGCTCGATGGTAGCTTAAGAGCTGAACCACGGGAGTTAAGAGGAAAGGCAAAAACAGGGGATTTAAGCCGCGTGTTTCCTCAGGCAGTGGAACCCAAAAATCACATAAGCTCTTCAGATCAAAGTCTTTGGAATCCCCCACGCCCAGAATCCGGGCGCCGCGGGCTTTGACTTCCTGGAGATTGGAGACCGTCTTTTCACGCCAGAAATCCTTAGGAGCCAAGACCACCACCACCATGGAGTCATCAATCATGGCAATGGGACCATGCTTGAGCTCTCCTGCGGCATATCCCTCGGCATGATCATAGGCAATTTCCTTCAGTTTGAGAGCTCCCTCCAACGCCACGGGAAAGGAATAGCCCCGTCCAATGAAGAAAAACCCTTTGACTGGGCCTAACTCTCGAGTGATTCGAATAATGGACTGAGCCATGGACCCTTTTTTCGCAGGGTCGGAATCCAGTCCTAAGGCCATGAGATGAGGCAGTTGAATGAGCTGATCAAAAAGGTCCTCAAACTCAGGCTCCTTGCTTTTCACGCTCAGGGACTGACCCTTGGTTTTTTTATTCCCCAAGAAACCTGCAATCAAAAAAAGCAAGAGGAGCTGAGAGATGAACGTTTTGGTTGCGGCAACGCCAATCTCAGGCCCAGCAGAAGTGTAAAAAACGGCATCCGCCTCCCGCGAAATGGAACTCCCCCGAACGTTTGAAATCCCCAGGGTAGGAATTTTCTGAGCCTTCATATCCCTTAAAACAGCCAGAGTATCTGCCGTTTCCCCCGATTGAGAGATCCCAAGAATCACAGTACCTGGAGGACACACGGCCTTTCGGTAGCGAAACTCACTGGCCAACTCCACACTCACAGGGACCCCTGCCAATTGTTCAATCCAGTACTTCCCCAATAAAGCGGCATGCCAGGAGGTTCCACAGGCCACGAACACCAATTGCTGGGCTTTTTCTAAAATGACGGTTCCGGGATGCTCAGCAAACGAGAAAATCTCATTCTTGGCTCGATCTAAAATCCCATTGAGCGTATCCACTAAAGCGACGGGCTGCTCCTCAATTTCTTTGAGCATGTAGTGCGGGTAGCCCCCCCGTTCAATTTTATCGAGCGACCAGTCCAACTGAGTCGAGCGCCGCTCGACTTCTTTGCCCGATTCTAAATCCCTAAACTGGAGACCTAAAGCCGTTGCGACCACTAAATCTCCGTGCTCGAGAAAAAAAACATCTCGAGTCATGGCCACCAGGGGTTGCGCATCACTGGCAAAAACCACCCCACCCTGAGGATCTAAAGCCACCACTAAAGGAGAGCCATTTCGGACCCCGACCACGACCCCTGGCTCTTTTTCCGACATCACCACCACACTGCATTGGCCTTGAATCCCTGAAAAACTTCGCCTCACTGCTTCAGCCAGCGAGAACCCCTCTTCCATCTGTTCTAACACCAGGAAACCAAAGAGCTCACTATCGGTCTCCGATTGGGGTGCGTGTCCTCGTTTCATGAGGTCCTGACGAATACTCAGGTAGTTTTCAATAATCCCATTGTGAACTAAAACGACGTGCCCGGTTTGATGGGGGTGCGCATTTTGAGTCGTGGGCTTGCCATGGGTGGCCCAACGGGTATGACCGATGCCACAGGTGGACTGACCGAGTTGCTCTTGCCGCTGCTCAAAGAGCTTTTGAACCTCGGTCAAACGCCCCTCAGACTTTTGAATTTGAATTTTCCCATCGACTAAAAGAGCAATACCAGCTGAGTCATAGCCCCGATACTCTAGACGCTTCAGCCCATCGAGTAAAATATCACTGGCTTTTCTACTTCCCACGTAGCCTACGATTCCACACATGAGCCTGCTCCTTTTTTTCCCTTCAATTTTTCGACATACCCTGGTTTGTTCACCTGTTTACTGCGCGCAATGGCCAGGGCGTCAGCGGGAACATCTTCGGTGATGGTGGATCCTGAGGCAATAAAAGCTCCTCGTCCAATTCGAACCGGAGCAACCGCTTGGCAATCACTTCCGACAAACGCATCATCTTCCACCAGAGTTCGATGCTTTCGCTGACCCTGAATCACTCGTCCATCGTAATTGCAGGTCACAAACCCGCATCCAATATTCACACGCTTGCCCACTTCTGCATCTCCTAAGTAAGACAGATGGGCAACACTGGTGGAGTTACCGAGTTTCGTTTTCTTCAACTCCACGAAGTTTCCAATTTTCACCTGGGATCCAATCTCATTTTCTGCTCTCAGGTGGGCATAAGGACCTACTTGGCAGTGATCCCCAATTTTTGACTTCTCGCCCACACTCCCGGCTTTGATAAAAACCCCACTCCCCACTTCGACATCATGAAGGATCACGTAAGGACCCAAAGTGGAGTGACTTTTGATCCGGGTTTGGCCCGTGAGAATCACTCCCGGGTGAATGACAACCCCATCATCGAGCTCCACCGAAGCATCGATTCGAACTGAGGCGAGATCTAAGAAACGAACCCCCCTTTGAGACCAATAAAACAGGGTTCTTTGATTGAGGATCGCCTGAGCTTGAGCCAACTGCCACGGGTCATTGACGCCTCTTAAATCCTCAGAGTTCTGCCACTTTAAAACTGGAATTTTCTTCTTAGCTCGGCTGGCCAGGGAAATGAGGTCCGTCAAGTAATACTCTTCCTGAGCATTCTGATTGGTTAACTTACCAATGGTTTGCTTGAGAAAACTCAGGGAGAAAAAATAGATGGAGTTAGCCACCTCGTGAATCTGCTTTTCTTTCACGGTGGCGTCTTTTTCCTCAACAATTCGAAGGACACTGCCTGCTTTCCCCCGACGGATCACTCGTCCATAGCCCGTGGGATTCTCTAATTCACAGGTGAGAAGCCGCAGAGCCTCCCCTCGCTTTAAGGGTTCCACGAGTTTTTCGATCAGATCCGCTGTAATGAGGGGTTGGTCTCCCGGAAGAACCAAAACTGAGGCGGAAGCCTGAGCAAGGCGTTCTGCCCAGACTGACTTCAAAGCGCAAGCCACAGCGTGACCTGTGCCTAATTGCTTGGGCTGAAGAATAAACTCAATGTCCATCCCCCTCCACTCAGGCTCATTTTTTACATAACTTTCGATCTGCTCACGCCCATAGCCCACAATGAGTGCGACTTTTGCCCAAGGAAGAGATTGACGGACCGCTTGGAGAACAAAATACAGAAGCGGCTTTCCCCCGATCTCATGAAGAACCTTAGGAAGCGCAGACTTCATTCTCTTGCCAGAGCCTGCTGCCAAAATCATGACACCCACAGATCGACCTTGTTTCTCCATCATCGTGACGTCCTCACCTTGGATTCGAGCTTCTGAGAGGTTGCGATTTTAGAAATGACTCCCTCATTCCATCTCATTTCGTCTCTCACGTGCCTTTTCCCACAGTTCCGTGGGCGAAGTTTCTAGAAACTTGTAAACCAGAACTCACGGGAAGGCCAAGTTTCTGAAACCTTCTGCTGGACTGTACCGTACTGATGGGTATAGCCCTTGGGCAATTGGAACGCAAACAAGAAGGCCCCAAGGCTCCTTGAAAACGGAACCAGGGGCAAGCCCCAGGCGAGCGATCTCCATTTTTCTCCTCTCGGCCACTCTTCTCAGTCAACTGCTGTCTTATATCTTCTTATAAAATCAGTTGTCAAAACGGAAGATCCATAAGAGAATCTTCAACTTAAGGATGTTGGGGCTGAATTTCACTTTTGAAGGGGGACATCATGAGTACACTCGATCCAAAAACGATCCTGAAATACAAGCGGCTACTGATTGAAGAAAAACAACGCATCTTAAATAATACGAAGAACTCCTTAAAAAATGACCTAACCCTATCCATCGACGATCTTCCCGATGAAACGGATCTTGCGGCAAGCGAAATCAATCAAAACTTGATCTTCAAACTCAGAGACCGAGAGCGCCAGCTGCTCTCGAAGATTGATGAAGCACTCATGAGAATGGATGACGGGACGTTTGGCATCTGTCAAGACTGCGAGGAGCAGATTGAACCCAGACGCCTAGAGGCTCGTCCAGTCTCTACTCTCTGTGTTTCTTGTAAAGAGAAGCAAGAGCATAAAGAGAAAATCTACGCCTAGACCCACGCCACCTCGACTGCCAAAAGATTATCGCTAAAGGCCTTTTTAGTTTCCGCCGAATGGATCTCAGAGCAACTGATTGATGGATTCGGAATGAGAACCTGAGGAGGCCTGGGATGGTAACTAATTACGACGGCGAACAGATTGAGATTCCAAAAACGCTCCCCCTGTTACCCGTACGAGATATTGTAGTATTCCCGTATATGATAATCCCTCTTTTTGTGGGTAGAAATACCTCCATCAGGAGCGTCGAAGAAAGCCTTGCACGAACGGATCGTTTGATCCTCTTATCGTCGCAAAAAGAGATCTCCGATGAGCACCCGAATCCTGAGGGGATTTATCGAACCGGCACAGTGGCCATGATCATGCGAATGAGAAAACTTCCAGACGGAAGGATCAAGATTCTGACGCAGGGTCTTTGCAAAGCCAATATTGAAGAGTTCAGTCAGATTCAGCCTTACTTTGAAGTGAAGATCGATAAGATCAATGAACCTGCCATTGCAGATTACTCCGAGAGCGAAGCTTTAATGAGGAGCGTCCGTGAGCAACTGGAAAAGGTCATTGCACTGGGTAAAATTCTCACCCCAGATATCTTGATGGTTTTAGATGATATCACTGACCCAGGCCGACTCGCCGATTTAGTTGCCTCTAATTTAGGCATGCGCGTCTCTGATGCTCAAGCAATCTTAGAAACCATCGATCCTCATGCTCGATTAAAGAAGATCCACGATATTTTGGAAAAAGAAATCGAAGTGCTCTCCATCCAGGCAAAAATTCGATCCCAGGCCAAAGATGAGATGACGAAGTCTCAAAAAGAGTACTTCTTAAGGGAGCAGATCCGAGCCATTAAGAACGAACTAGGCGATACGGACGTAAAAGGCGAGGAGATCAATGAATTAAAAGAGAAGGTGGCGAACGCAAAAATGCCGCCTGAAGTGGAACAAGAAGCCCGAAAACAACTCGGGCGATTGGAACGGATGCATCCCGATGCATCAGAAGCCTCCATGTTACGAACCTATATTGACTGGCTCTTGGATACTCCTTGGAGCAAACAAACGGTCGATAATATGGATTTGACCCGGGCCAAAAACATCCTGGACGAGGAACACTATAATCTCTCAAAAATTAAGGAGAGAATCATTGAGTACCTGGCCGTGAGAAAGCTCAAAGATAAAATGAAGGGGCCACTGCTCTGCTTTGCAGGACCTCCTGGAGTGGGAAAAACATCGCTGGGTCGATCCATTGCTCGAGCCTTAGGCCGGGAGTTTGTCCGAGTCTCCTTAGGCGGAGTGAAGGACGAAGCTGAAATTCGAGGTCATCGAAGAACCTATGTCGGTGCGCTTCCTGGACGAATCATCCAGGGACTCAAACAGGCGGGAACGAATAACCCTGTGTTTATCCTCGATGAAATCGACAAGTTGGGAAGTGACTTTCGAGGGGACCCATCAGCAGCCTTGCTTGAAGTCTTGGACCCTGAGCAGAACTACTCGTTTCGGGACCACTACTTAAACGTACCTTTTGACCTCTCCAATGTGATGTTCGTTGCGACTTGCAACATGCTGGAGACCATTCCCTCCGCGTTAAGAGACCGAATGGAAGTCATTCAGCTCTCGGGCTACACCGAAGAAGAGAAGTTCTTCATCTCTCGGAAGTACCTAGTCCCCAAGCAGACGAGCGAAAACGGGATCAAAGAGGGTCAGATTGAGGTCACCGATGAAGCGATTAAGACCATCGTCTCTCAGTACACCCGAGAGGCAGGCCTGAGAAACTTGGAGCGAAACATTGCGACGATTTGTCGGAAGACCGCTCGACTGGTTGCTGAAGGGAAGACCGAGAAAACGGTCGTGAACCAAGAGCAAACCTATAAGTTCCTAGGACCCGCTCCGTATGTTCGTGAAGATGAACAGGAGAAAGATGAAGTGGGAATTGCAACGGGTCTTGCCTGGACCTCAGTGGGCGGAGAGATCCTCTACGTGGAGTCCACCACCATGAAGGGCAAAGGCGGCATGCTTCTCACCGGGCAATTGGGAGATGTCATGCGAGAGTCGGGTCAAGCGGCCTTAGGCCTCATCCGCTCACGCGCTCGGGATTTCAATATTGACGAAGATCTCTTTGCCAACATTGACATTCACGTTCACTTTCCTGCAGGCGCGGTGCCAAAAGATGGCCCCTCAGCCGGCATCACCATGGCCTCAGCGATCATCTCCCGACTGACGGGAATCCCGATTCGCAAAGATGTTGCCATGACCGGTGAGATCACGCTAACGGGACGAGTTCTGCCCATCGGTGGACTGAAGGAAAAGGCGCTGGCAGCAATGCGCCATGGAATTCGGACCATCATCATCCCTGAGAAAAACAAGAAGGACTTAGAGGATATTCCTGAAGAGTACCGTGGCAAGCTCACTTTCATCCCTGTGAAAACGATTGATGAGGTCTTAAACGTAGTTCTTGCGACCAAAATCAAACGCGCAGAGAAGAAGGTAACAGGGAAAGAAGAGAAAAGCCTCTCTCCCCGAGCAAAAAAGAAGCCTCCCACTCTCACTCGACCTGGGTTTGATAAAGCGGCTTAAACATGCGAAAACAGAAGTATGACTTCCTTCGAGCTTCTGGCTTGTGTCACACTGATTGCTCTTTCGGCCTATCTGTCCGCCTCAGAAGTGGCCCTGTTTAGCCTGACTCGATTTCAGGTCCGATTTTTAAGGGAAAACTTCAAATCCGTCCATCGACATATCAAACGCCTCCTGGGTGACCCAGGGGGCGTTTTAATTACAATCCTCGTCCTCAATGAATTGATCAATATCTCCGTCTCCTCGATCATTGCCCAAGTGGTGAATCGATGGGATCTGAAAACCCCTGGTTTTCTTCAATTCCTCCCCAACTGGGCGTTTGAGACTGTCATTGGCGTCTGCGTCACCACACCGCTCGTTCTATTTCTCTGTGAGGCGACCCCGAAAGTCATCGCTGCTCGCATGAACCAATTGGTCGTCACAGCAACGGCAGGATCCCTCAGCGCCATTTACACCCTGTTTCGGCCCATTCGATTTCTCTTAAAACGAATCATTCACCTGATTCCACACACCCAAGAGCCTCCCGTTTTGGTTGACCCGGATCTTCCCGGATCAAAAAAGAGTCGGACCCTCTTAAAAGAATCCGATTTTCTCATTTTGGTGGAAGAAGGGAGAAAAGAGGGGGACATCCAAGAAAACGAACTCAAGCTGATCCGCAATGTCTTTGAGCTGGATCATGCAACCGTTGAAGACGTAGCCACATCGATCCATCAGGTCCTTCATCTGCCCTCTCAAATGACCATTAAAAGTGCCCTCGAAGTGGTCCGAGCACACCACTACTCCCGAATTCCTGTGATGGGGTCAGGTCCTCACCGAAAAGAAGTGGTTGGCATCCTCTACTCCAAAGACCTCCTTCGATTAAAGCTTTCTCCTGAGAGCGGAAGTAACACGATTTCTACGATTATGAGAAAACCGTTTTTTGTTCACCAAAAAATCAGTCTGAATGACTTATTCAAAAAATTTAAACAAAATAAAATCCACATGGCGATTGTGAGAAATCATCACAAAGAAGTCACCGGAGTCATCACCATGAGCGACATTCTTGACACCCTATTTGAAGAGTTATTTGAGGATGATTTTGAACCCTCTGCCCAGGGGCTCGAATGAATCTCACTTCAATTTTACCCGTCGCCTTAGGCACTTTGCCTCTGCTTTTGATTGAAGGGTTTTTCTCGGGCGCCGAGATCGCTCTCTTATCGGCTGATAAGATTCAACTCAACGCCCTTTCTAAGAAAGGAAATTTTAAAGCCGCCTTAGCTTTACATTTGGCGAGTCGGCCTGAAAAAGTCTTTGCCACAACCTTATTCATGACCAATCTGTGCATCATTGGCAACTCGGCCTTCATTGCTTTTTATCTCATTGAAAAACAAGTGAGACACGCTAACCTTTTGGCCATTCTCATCACCTCTCCCCTCGTGGTCATCTTAGGCGAGCTCATTCCAAAAACCCTCTTTCAGAGAAACGCAACCCAGCTTGCGCCCCACCTTGCCATCCCAGTGAACTGGGCGTATTGGGTCTTCTACCCCTTCACTCGACTTTTAGGATCTTACACGACGAGTTTATCTCGGATCGTAGGTCCCATTGAAGCCCTCTTGTCGGGAAAAAGAAAAAACTCACGCGATGAGATCCGCTCCCTGCTCTCCTATTCCAAAGAAGAGACCGACATCACCTCCACTGAAAAAAGAATGATCAAACGCATCTTGGACTTTCGATCCACCGAGGCACGCCATGCACTGATCCCCCTGGTGAAGGTGGATGCAATCGAAGATTCTGCCACGGTCACAGAAGCCCTTGAAAAATTCGAACGCCACCGCCACTCTCGAATGCCGGTTTACTCAGAGAGAATTGACAATATCATTGGTATCCTAGAGTCCCAGGATCTGCTTGCCGCATCAGACCTCAATCAATCCATTCGTCTTTACATCACACCTGCCCATTACGTTTCAGAAACTCAGTTTCTTGACGACTTAATTCAAGAACTGAAAGAGGAAGATAGCTCCATGCTCGTGGTTGTGGATGAACACGGAGGCGCTGTTGGAATTTTGACGTTTGAGGACATTGTTGAGGAGATCGTAGGGGAGATTTCCGATGAGTACGATTATGAGTCAGTTCCTTACAAAGAAGTCGATGCCACAACCTGGAGCGTTCAGGCTCGGATGGAGATCAGCCAAATCAATGAAATCCTAAAGCTTGAGATCCCTCAGGGAAACTATGAGACGCTGGGAGGATTTCTTCTTCAACAGTTTGGCCGAATCCCAGACACTCGGGACGAACTTTTTTTTGACACTCCAGCCGGGTCTTATCGATTCACGATTCAAAAAGCCACTCCAAGACAAATTGAAACTGTCTTAATTAAAAAAATTCAAACCTAAACAGAAGTCTGTAAAATAGAGAATATGGCAAAAACCGTTCTCGTCGTCGATGACATCGCGTATGTTCGAAAAACCTTAATTGAGATTCTCACCCGAGCTCACTATCAGGTCATCGGAGAAGCTTCCGATGGGGCAGAGGCCGTTGTACTTTACGAGAAACTCATGCCTTCCTTAGTCACGATGGATATAGTGATGTCGAAGATGAGCGGAATTGAAGCCACCAAGCGGATCATCAAAGTGAATAAAAACGCTCAGGTCGTGATCATTTCAGCCATGGGACAGGAGAACCTGGTGATGGAAGCCATTGGCGTTGGCGCCAAGGACTTCATCCTCAAACCATTTGACTCCGAGGAAGTCCTCAAAACGCTGGATCGCGTCTGTAGCCTCGAGCAGACGGCTTTAAAGCGGGGAGCTGCAAAAGCTCCTTAGTCCACTCAGACTTCTCTGATTCTACCTCACGCTTTTGGGCCTGCCTTGGCCCAAGGGGCTCTCAGCCCAGGCTTGCAACCTACCTGGAGTATGAGACACTGAAAACATAAGCCCAAGCCCACCTGCAGTCGGTGGCTTTCACCCCCCAAGCCCATGCCCTTCTGCTGAGCTCAGGGCTTCATCTCTCAGGAGGAAAGGAGTCTCCTATGCTTCGCTTCATCCAGTTTCTCATCCGAATCACCGTGATGAGTCTACTGATCTTGGTCCTAGGAAATGCCCTCCAATGGAGGGGACGAACGATTTCCGATCAAGTGAAAATTCAAATGGCACACGCCGAGCGTTCTGAAACCTTTGAATCCCTCCAACACTGGGCTCAGAAACTCTCGAAGGAGGCCAAACAGGGATTTTTTAAAAAACCCCATTTCTCTCCACCCGTGGAGGAGTTTCATTCCCAAGAGAAGCAAAAGCTCAAGTCCCTGATCCAGAGGATCCATTCCTCATCCGACCCAAGAGGAAATTAACGAGCAACACCGGATTTTGAACTTCCGTCACTCACGCGGGATGACTCAATCGAAGACGAAGAGGAAGAGGCCAAGTTCTTCACCCCTTTATGGAACTCACACTTGAAGCTTCCGGCATCTAAATCCCGCATTTTGGTCTCACCCGTAAGCCCAGAGGAAACACTTGCCCAAGCCAATTGAGAGATGACCATCGATACACTGACTACAGCCAAAATTTGCTTTTTCATAACTACTTTTCCTTCCTGATCCTTTTTCATTTCATGGCGTCTGCTCAAGCAGACTCCTCTGAGAGCCCTGAGTTCTTACTGCAACTCTCAGATAAACCCCATATGTGCAACCCAGATGCCAAGGTGCGTTATTTCGGCCACACAGGGTGAAGGCCTGGATTTTATTGGGTTTTCAAGAAAAACAGAGCACTGTCCGTGGAGACACTGTGTGATCACTAAACAAGACTGTGTTGAATCATTAGACAGATCCATGAAGACAAAGGGGAACTGAGAAGCGTTGACGCCCTCCCCGCCCTAAAAACACGAGTCAACAGCCTCAAATGCGTATCTTCTCGCCATGTCCGGAAGCAGCAATTCCCAACCTTGCACAAATCTATCTGGATGGATTCTCTTTGGAGTGGGAGCTATTTCGCAGGCTCTTGTGGGGGTGCCCCCTTGGAAGTCATCAAGCAATACATAGAGCAGCAGCAGACACCGCACTAACGTGCAGACGCCTCATATCTCGCCCCTGAACGGGCGAGTTTTACGGCGTATTTGATAAAAAAAGGAGAGGGGTAAAAGCGGGAAAAAAGAAAGAAAAGAAAACCTTCTTTTAAGACGAGTGAATGGAATAGTTCATCTCAGGGCCATGGGATCGAATCTGATAGGTGGCAACGACAATTCCCGAAATGAGCATCAGCCATAAAATCAAGGACTTAGTCACAGAAAACACAGCTCTCTTTTTTACTCGTCGTTCTTCAGATTTTGGATTCAAGGTGATCTGAGGCATCTTTTTTTTGCATCCTTTGACAAACTCATCGGCAAACGAATTAAAAACTTCAACACTCACGTCCGCTGATCGCTCTGAAGAGGGATCAAACTCAAAAATTTGACATCCTCTCCGGCGTGAATGCGGGAAATTCCCCGAAGGCGATTCATGTCCGAATCGCTCCTGAACAAACTTTCAGGAGTTA
>JBMSSC010000046.1:0-18281 GCA_049424145.1 Bdellovibrionia bacterium | reverse complement strand
CAGTGAGACGGTGGATGAAGTTCGTAAGCGCGAGGGAGAGGCTCCGGCTCGTTTTGCTAATGCTTGTCTGAGACGGATCGCCGCTCATGCGGATTCCTGGAGAAACTTACCTGAGCCGCAGGCTCAAGCCCCAAGCGCTGGAGCGCTCCTGCCTCATGTTTGGGCGAGTCTTCCCCAATGGCTTTGGGAAAAACTGGTGGATCAGCAAGGGCTGCCATGGGCTTGTGCATTTTCTCTGGAAACGTTGCAGCGACCTCGGTTGTGGATTCGCGCTCGTCCGGGTCAGCCGAAGCCCTCATGGGCCAGTGAGTCGCCCTATCCTTTTGCTTTTTGTGTGGAGGAGGGGGGCTCCCTTCTTCAGAAGCCGGGATTTAATCAGGGGAAATTTTTAGTCCAGGATATTTCCAGTCAAAGGCTTGTGGCTCAGGTTTCCGAGGAAGTTCAAAAGATCCTCGACCCTCAAGGAAGCCGTCGGCTGCGGGCCTTAGATCTGTGTGCTGCGCCGGGAGGAAAAGCCATTCATCTTAGTTGGTCCGGTTTTCAAGTGACGGCAACGGATCATTCTCGAACCAGGCTTTCTTGGTTAGGTCAGAACCTGGCTCAGCTGGCCCCCGAGGTCAGCTGCATTGAGTATGAGCAGGTCGGCGCGCTTGAGCCCCAGGACCTAGTCTGGGTGGATGCACCCTGTTCCGGGACAGGAATCATTCGGCGTCATCCCGATGTGAAGTGGCTCAGGCAGCCCAGTGAACTTCAGCGCCTCAATGAGACTCAAATTGAGCTTCTCGAGAAGTCCTGGGAAAAAGTGGCTCCCGGGGGGTTTTTGGCCTATTCGGTGTGCTCTGTTTTAAAAGAAGAGGGGCCATGGGCTTTAGAAAAGGCCCGGCTGTCTTCCTCGGAAGTCGTTCAACAGTGGTTTTTTGCCCCTCAGCAAGAGCCGCGCGGCGATGGTTTCTGGGCCGTTTTATTGAAGAAGCAAAAGTGAACGCAGTCGGGTTTGAGTTCACTTTTGCGTTTTTGAGTTATTTTTTTCAATTCCCCCAAAATTTAAGAGGCGGGGTCTCACTGGGGCTGATTTGAGCTGCCCAGCTTGATCGTAACTAAGCGGAGCTCTGCTTAGGCAAGGAGGCGTGTCACGATTTTTTCTGACTCCTCCCACAGGCGTTGGCTTAACTCCAAGTTCAACGCGTCGGCTCGAGGTTTGCTCACATTGCAGTCGACGAAGTATTCTCCTGTGATCTTTGCCGCTTGAGGATGAGTGGCAACGTAGCATGAGGTGGCAGCTCCCTGGGCAATGGACTTTAAAAAAAGTGGAGACGCCACGCTGAATAAAAACTCAGCCACCTTCATATTTCTGCCTAGGTTCGTATAGATCACCCCGGGATGAACGGCATTTGCAGTTTTTTGAGTTCCAGCAAATTTTCGGCTCAATTCCTTGGCAAAAAGAAGATTCGCCATCTTGGATTGCCCATAGGCGCTCCAAGCTTGGTAGCCCTTTTGTCCTGAGAGATTGTCAAATTGAATTCCTCCTGCCGGGGCATTCTCGTGGGCGCGACTGCTGAGCATCACCACTCGAGCAGCAGGCGAGAGCTGGTCTAAGAGCCGTGTGACTAAGAGGAAATGCCCAATGTGATTGGTGAAAAATTGAAGTTCCAACCCGTAAGCGGTTTTGAGCTGAGGTAAGGCCATGATCCCGGCATTGCAAATGATGGCGTCAAGCTTGAGGTTCATTTTCTGAATTGAACTCACGCACTGCATGACCGAGGAGGGCTCTGAGAGCTCACAGGATAAAGGAGTGATGCGTCCTGGGAGTAAGCCCATGCGGCTGATGGTCTGTTGGGCTTTCTCAAGGGTGCGCGCGCTACTGAGAACATGGGCTCCTCGGAGCGCAAGCACCCGCACGGTCTCCTCTCCTAATCCAGAGTTGCAGCCTGTGACCAGTATCGTTTTGCCAGAAAGATCCATCTCTTGAGTGACCTCTTCTGCCGTCGAGGAGTATCCAAATCCACTGGGACCATTACGTTTGAAGCGAGCATAGAGGGACATAAGCGATCTCCTGGGAGAGTTGATTTTCATTCCCAGGATAGCCTTAAATCACCCGGTGTGCCAAGGAGATCGGTTTTAATTTTTTTTGGTCCCCGTCTTCGGTGTGTTTTGGATCCTTTTTAAGGCCTCTGAGAGAAATGGGTGTTGACTCAGTGGGAGGTTTTCTTTGAATTTTTTCTCCTGCTGACTGAGCGGAGTGAGGCTTGAATCTAAGTCCAGTTGGGCCTCTTTTTTCACGTGGAGTTCGGATACCTGCTGAAGGAGGATGGATTCTTCTCTGAAACCTTCAGTTTTTGGGACCGAAGCCTTTGCAATGGATAAAATTGAAAGACCCACACCGAGTCCACTTCCAAACCATATGAGCTTTTTCATCGTTCACTTTCTCTTTCGTGCCGGATCACGCCCCGTGCGATGGGCTTTTGTTGATCTCAAAAAGAGGAGGGCTGTGAGCGGCGGGAGCGGAAGAGCAAGAGGGATGCCATGAACCAGGACTTGCACGAACGAGTGGGATTGCCCGAGAGCAAGTCCTGGATTCTTTGGTCTTAATAGACTGAAACGGCTTTCGGTTCAAACTCCCCTGCGTGGGGGAGGGTGCTGAAAGAACTGTCTAAGGTTTTTTCACCTGTGAATTTCACATTCGCTTTGGCTTGAGGATGGCCCATGGCGTAAAGGTGCCGAAAGTGAGAGGCAATTCCCTCGGCCAGGGTCCGATACTCTTGGTACTGCAAGTTGAATTCGGCACACGTCTGCATCACGATGGGTTTAATTTTGGGGTATAGCGAGTGATGAATTCGGGGGAAAAGATGGTGCTCCACCTGGTAGTTGAGGCCACCTAAGTAGGAAGAAAGAATGGGATTGGAGTTGGCGAAGTTCTTCGTGGTTCGAATTTGATGGCTGGCCCAGTCCTGCGCGATTTGGTTTTTCTTGGGATCAGGTTCTGGGTAATGAACGCTGTCTAAGGCATGAGCCAGATTGAAGACAATGCCTAAGATGAACCCTGAAACTGTAAGGGCCAAAAAGTAACACCCAAGGACGCTCAGAACCGGATGAAGGAGACTTGGAATCACCAGTGCATAAAGCAAGTGGGTGAATTTAAAGAAGTAAAAAGTCTTCTTCTCCCCTTCAGTGGACATCGGGATGCGATAAAAAGCGAGTTTGTGGGTTTTATTGGTTACCCAGTCTGCATGCCAAATCCACTCTAGGGTAATGAAGGGGTAGAGAAACCAGGCATACCAGTGCTGATAACGATGCCACGGACGAAAGGCTTGTTTCTCAGTGAAGCGGAGCAGGGGTTCGTTTTCCAGGTCCGCATCGACACCTGGAATATTAGTAAAAGAATGATGAATAATGACATGCCTGAAGTTGTAGAAGCGGTGACAAGCGCCCAAAAGCTCCCAGGCATACAAAGAAAGCCGACTGATCTTGGGGTTCTTGCTTAAATTCCCGTGAACGGACTCATGAAGGATATTAAAGCCAATGGCACCAATGACGATCCCTAAAAAAATGGAGGTCAAAATCGCACCTCCAGTCGAAGGATTGCCCAAGAGCAGGTAAAAATAACTTCCGAGGGTGCAGACAGCGATGACTAAGATTTTAAAAATAGCGGCACGGGCTGCCGTTTGAGAGAGATTGTTGTCTTTCAAGTAGCCGTAAACGCGTTTTTTTAAAACCTTCCCAAACTCCGAACTCTTTTCATCAAATGTGACCGTGCTCATAAGTCCTTTCAGGCAAAGTTGAATTAAACTGCTGAGACATTCTGCCTGAAATTGATTGAAACGGAATAAAAAAAGGAACGCCGCCATTTCTTTTTGCAACGGCATTTTGAATTCTGAGTTTGGATTTGAGGCCGCTTCATGAAGAAAACAGTAAACCAACGATGGCACGCCTGCTGCATAGGCGTCTGCTGGTTCACTGGTTGCATAAAGTGTTGCGGAACGTTAGCTCTGGGGGCGACTGTGACTGTCAATAAAACTCCAAAACAACATTCAATCTAGCCCGCCTCATACCGCTGGCTCTCGAAAGGGAGCCAGCCGGATTCCATTTTTTTTTTCAAAACGAATGACCCCGAGTGACCCGATGGGTGGGTGAGTGCGGAGTGTGCTGCTAAGGATCAATCTGAAATAAGTCCCCGCGCCCAATCGACGTTTTTTGCGTGACGCTCCAGCGTTTGACGGTCTGCGGTTCGCAGAGCAAAAGAGTCGGACGTCCACTGGAGGCGTCTAACGGGTCACTCACCACTCGTCTGAGCCGGGGAGCAGGCTGAGGTGCAGGGTACTGCTCTGAGCTCACCCAAAGGTAGCTGAACTTTAGCCAGTGTCGTTCCGAGCCCAAGCCTTCAGAGAATTTTCGGAACCACACTCCTGGGATCGAAGCAGAGGTGGAGAAATGACACCAGTCTCGTCCAGAGCTCAGAGGACAAGCCCCGGCATGAAGGCAGGGCCCCCAAATCCGTGTGGGCGTCTGAGGAAGGGTTTCAGATTCAAATAATAAGTCACGAAGCTGGGAGAGTCCTTGAGAAGGACGTCGTGCCGCAGGCTCCACCCAGAGGACTCCGCCTCCTCCTTGAGCCTTCATCAGGGAGTGCCAAAACTCATTTTGTTCCTTTTGTGGGAGGCTGGATTCATTGAGGACGTGCCCCATGAGGATCAGCGCCGGTTTTGGGCCGGAGCCTAAGAGCGAGTCCGTCGCTTTCCACCAGGGCTGACAGTGCGTATGGACCTCGAGTCGACCTCTGAGCTTGGGAAAGTGGCTGGCCAGTTGTTCGGCCAAGGCTTTGCCATCCGTCATGATTCCCGCCTGCGTGTCAAACCAGTCGAGTTGGATCTTCTTAGGAAACCGCTCCTCAGGGATCTTTAGGCCCAGAAGAAATAAGAGCAAACTCAATGAGGCAGTGCCAGGGCCAGCTCCTAAATCCACAATGCGCATCACCCCCTGCGTTTCTGCCTCACTCACTGCGGCTTCAATGGCCTGCGGATGAAGTTGATAGAGTGTCAAAAATTTAGCAGCCTGAAGGGGGAGAAAATAAAGCAGATACGAGGAGCGGAACTTGGGGTGATTAAAGTAATTGGCTAAGCCTCGGGAGCGCTCTTCGGTGAACAGCTCAGAAAGTTCCTCAATGCCTCTGAAAAAAAAGCCCGCATCTTCATTGGAGAAGGGTTTGTCCTTCCACGTTTCCTTCGGGCTGTAGGTTTTCTTTACCCAAGTGGGGATGGCCTCATCGACTAACCAAAGCCAGGCCGGGGGGAACTGGGTTTTTGGAGTTTGAGGTGAGGAAAGAATTTTAAATCCCGATCGGGAAGGTCTGTTTTTTTGGTCTCTCATGAGTGCCTACTTATGCTACACTTAAGAGGGAAAGGTCAATGAATGGAATCAGAATCTTTCACTTCATCGCCCTGGAAAGAGCGATCCTCAAAGATTTGGTGTTTTTATTGTCCTCTGTGTAAATCGCCTCGGCGGATTCCCTTTCGACCTGAGCCCGGGGGGTTTTTTCATGGATTTCAAGTGGCTCTGAGCTCGTGTGTGTTCACTGCGGTCTTTTGGAAGGTGTTTCACCTCAAAGGGTTGGTGTCATTTGTGCCGTTTTGGATGGTTTTTGAGGTGGTTTACCGTTGGAGAACTCGCGCTGCCTTGAGTTGTCCGGGGTGTGGATTTGATCCCTACTTGTTCCTCAGTGATTTAAAAACCGCTCAACAGGAAATTCAGGCCCACTGGAAAAAGAAGTTTGCAGAAAAAGGGATCCCTTATCCCGAGAAGAAAAGTGAAAAATCGAGGTCCGTTTTGCCTCCTTCACCCCCAAAGCTCTGAAAATCAGAGGGATTTTTAAGATTTCAGCTTGTCTAAATCTGATTTTGAGCGATAGTCCAGGCCAAAGGAGAATCTCATCATGACAACATTGATCAATAGTCAGGTTCCAGATTTCAGAGTGGAGGCATACCACGAGGGGAAGTTTAAAAAAGTGACTCAAGCGGATTTGAAAGGAAAGTGGTCTGTTTTTTTCTTTTATCCTGCCGATTTTACCTTTGTTTGCCCCACTGAGTTGGGGGATTTAGCCGATCAGTATCAGGCATTTAAGGACCTTGGAGTCGAAGTGTATTCCATCAGTACCGATACTCACTTTGTACACAAGGCTTGGCATGATACCTCAGCAACCATTAAAAGAATCCAGTATCCCATGCTGGCCGATCCCACCGGATTTTTAGCAAAAAGTTTCGGGGTTTATATCGAAGAAGCAGGCTTGGCGTATCGAGGAACCTTTGTGATCGATCCGAATGGAAAGATTAAGGTGGCTGAGATCCATGACAATGGAATTGGCCGAAATGCAGAAGAGTTGTTGAGAAAAGTTCAGGCCGCTCAGTTTGTGGCCTCTCACCCTGAGGAAGTCTGTCCAGCTAAGTGGCGTCCCGGCTCTCAGACCTTAAAGCCGTCAGCCGCTCTCGTTGGGAAGATCTAATGAGAGCTGAATGAATGGACTGGATGGGTGAGGCCTGTTTCTGGAAGTGGCGTCCATAGAGTTTGTTCTCCTTGGGCTCGGTTTTCAGGGTTCATTCAGCTCCATCCATCTGAAAAGAAGACTGAGGAAGCCTTCCTTGGTCTTCTTTTTAAAACAGCCTTGACAGGCCTACTTAAACAAGGCTACTTCAAGAGCCATGTCGGTCAATAAAGTAATCTTGGTAGGTCGGTTAGGGCAAAATCCAGAAGTTCGCTACACTCCCTCTGGAGCAGCCGTTGGAAACTTCAGTGTTGCCACAAATGAAAGCTGGATGGATAAGTCCGGCCAAAAGCAGGAACGTACCGAATGGCACCGAGTCGTGGTTTGGGGAAAGACCGCTGAAAATTGCAGCCAGTTCCTCTCCAAAGGCCGCCAAGTCTACGTGGAAGGCCGGCTCCAGACCCGCCAATGGCAAGACAAAGATAATCAAACCAAGTACACCACCGAAGTGGTCGCTCAGACCGTTCAGTTTCTCGGAGCCACTGCAGGAGCCGGAGCAGGAGCTTCTGGAGGTGCACCTTCCTCAGATCGTGGGTCTTCGGAAATGGGAGAGTATGGGGGCGGATTCGGTGGCTCCATGAATTCAGCGCCATTTGGCATGTCATCCGGTTCTCCTTCTTCCTATGGTCAGTCCTATGGATCGGCCTCCGGCCCTTCTCAGCCTTCGGGAGGTTCTATGGAGCCTTCTTTTACTGAAGACGATATTCCATTTTAAATATTAGTAAAGCTCTCAAGAGTTCTTGCTCCACCCTCCTCACTGGTTTGACCTCGGATACGATCTGTATTCAAGCCCCCATGCGTTCTGTTTTCACAGGTGAGGGGCAGTGAAAGACCGATTTCACTTGAAGTCGAGAGTCTGCAATCGCCAGATGGGTTCACTTGCGTGATGAGAATCATTCCGCGAAATGGACTTGGTGCGAGTTGACCTCCTCTCATCAGACGGTGCTGAGCTCATCTCTTTGTTTTTCTCAGGCGATCTCGGTAAAATCGATTTCTTGAGATTTGATCTCGATCCTTCCTATTTTTTGGAAAAATCGGGGGAATCGTGATCCAATAGGCAAACAAGTTGAAACTGAAGCCTTTTTATGGAGCCTCCTTCATCATGAATGCGTTGATTGTGATCCCGACCTACAATGAAATTGAAAACCTGGGGCTCTTAATCGAGCAGGTCTTATCGCTCACTTCTGAGTCCGTCGATTTGCTTGTCGTTGATGATGGATCACCCGATGGCACTGGAAAATTAGCAGACCAGTGGGCTTCCAAAAACCCTCGGGTTCATGTCCTTCATCGAGAGAAGAAAATGGGCTTAGGTACAGCCTATATCCAGGGCTTCCAGTGGGGTCTCAACTACCCTGAAAAACGCTTCGATGCATTCATTGAGATGGATGCCGATTTCTCTCATCATCCCCGGTATCTGAAGGCTCTTTTTGAGTGCCTGAAGACTCATCCCGTCGTGATTGGCTCCCGCTATGTTCCTGGGGGTGGAACGGTGAATTGGGGTTGGGGAAGAAAAATTCTCAGTCGAGGCGGAAGTCTCTACTCTCGCTTGATTCTGGGTGCCCCCATTTGTGACTTCACCGGAGGGTTTAACGGCTGGTGGCGCGACGTTTTAGAGCAAGTCGATCTTCCTTCGTTGCGCTCTGACGGGTACTCGTTTCAAATTGAGCTGAAGTATCGAGCCTTTCTTCAAGGGTTTTCCATTCAAGAGTTTCCCATCGTGTTTGAGGATCGGAAAGTCGGTAAGTCGAAAATGCACCGAAAGATTGTTTTTGAAGCCTTGGCTCGGGTCTGGCAGTTTCGGTGGCGCTCCCGTTTTACGACGACGCCGCTGGTGAGTCAGCGTCTTGAAAATCGCTAAGAGCCTGTGAACTCAGCTTGAAAGTTTAATTCAGGTTTTTTAGAATTTGAAGTGATCATGCTAAAAATTAAACCCTTTTTGATGCTCCTGATAGGCTTCCTCTCACCCGTTGCGTTTGCAGCAAGTGCTCCTCCTTCCGTTCTTCTGGTGGATAAGAAAACCAATGCCTTGCATGTCTGCGACTATGAATCGGGGGGCTATAAAATTCTTAAGACTTATCATGCCACTTTAGGTCAAGTGAAAGGGGATAAGGAGACCGAGAGCGACCTAAAGACGCCCGAGGGGATCTATACGTTTCAAGCTTTGCTGACTCCCCCTCATCTTCAGAAGAAGTTTGGGGTCATGAGCTTTACGATGAATTTTCCCAATTCCTTTGATGTGATTGCCGGGAGAACGGGAAATGGAATCATGCTTCATGCTACCGATGAGCCCGAGAGATTGAAGAAGAACTATGATAGTCAAGGGTGCATCGTCGTTAAAAATGAAGAGCTGCAGGAGATTAAGCCCCACATTCGTCTGGGTTTGACTCCCATTCTCGTGTTCTCGGAGCTGACGGAGGATTTTCTTCATCCCTCCGAGAATCAGGGACTCAAGGAGTTCTTTTCCTCCTGGATTCAAAGCTGGGAGAAGAAGAATATTGAAAACTACATGTCCCATTACCATAGCGAGTTCTCTGCCCAAGGCAAGAACTGGAAAGCCTGGAAAAACTATAAATCCCAACTCAATCAAAAGTACTCCTCCATTGAGATTGGACCCGAAAGTATTCTGTACTACCGTCATCCCAAGTACTCCATGGTCACTTTCACTCAAAACTATCGTTCCAAACTCAAAGGAGGGGGTTGGGGACATCGCTCGCGCGGAACGAAGATCCTCTACATCGCCGAGGAAGCCGGTCAGCCTAAGATCATTGCTGAGACATTCTCTCAGTTGATGTGGTAGAGAAGCTTCATGATCGTTGAAGTGGAAACCTTAATTATTGGGGCTGGGCTCATCGGCAGCAGTGTAGCCATGCACCTGGCACAGCAGGGACTCAAGGATATTCAGGTGATTGACCTGGATCTTGAGGGCTCTCTCAGTAGTTCGGAGCTCAATGCGGGGGGCGTTCGTGCCACTTGGGTGCAACCCTTAAATATTGAGCTCTCCAAACGCTCCATTGAGTACTTCTCCCAGGTGGCTCAAGAGGTGGGCTACCGAGCGTGTGGGTACCTTTGGCTCCATAACAAGGACCGATGGGAGGCCGCGCTGCGAGCTTGTGAAACTCAATTGGCCCACGGTTGGCCCGTTGAAGTCTTGGATTTAGACGCTTTAGCTCAAAAAGTTCCCTTCATTGATAAGACCGAAGGGATTCATGGGGCGCTTTTTGCTCCCCGTGATGGTTTGATTAATCCAAATTTATTGAAAAATCATTACCGCAATCGAGCGCGCTCTTTAGGTGTGGTGTTTGATGATCGCACCTTGCTGAAGCAGGTTCGTTGGTCTGAACATCACGTCCAATGCTTCGCTGAGCGTCTTGAGTCGCTTTTATCCGACGAGATTAAGGCTGAAATCCTCTGCCAGGATCCCACTTCAGCCCAAAAAAGACCCTTCATCGAGTATCGTGCTCGTCGAGTGATTAATTGTGCGGGCGCATGGGCTCAGTCCATTGCTCAGATCTTAGGCTATCATACTCCATCCTATCCCCTGCGTAGGCAGGTCTGCTTATTTGATTGTAAAGAGCTGGATTTAACCCCCTATGGGATGATTGTCGATTCCTCGGGGGTTTATTTTCATCCGGAAGCCACCTCTGTTCTCTCGGGTTTTGCTACACCCTCTGAGCCTCCAGGAATGAATTTTCAGTACGATGGGGAGTCGTTTTTTCAAGAATTCATTTGGCCTGCTCTCTATGAACGCTCCACCGCTTTTGAAAAGCTGCGGCATGTGACCGGTTGGGCCGGTTTGTATGAAGTGTCCCCGGATGAGTGCGCAATTGTGGGTCCCGTGCACTCCAATCAACCGCTGGCCTCAGGCCGTTTATTTGAGGCGCACTCTTTCTCGGGCCATGGCGTGATGCAAAGTTACAGCGTGGGCTTAGGGTTGGCTGAGAAAATCGCCTTTGGGGAGTATCAGACGTTGGATCTTGCGCCTCTTTCGGCAAGGCGATTTGAAACAGGAGAGTGGATCCGAGAGAATCTGATCATTTAAAAAAGGAATCGACGGCTCACAACAGGAATCCGGTTAGCGGATGGAGAGGGGGGGAGTGTGGTTCGAGCAAAACAGGGCTGGGTGAACCCGTTTCAAATCACAGAGAGTTGCTTTCTTCGAGGGACTTTTAAATGATAAAAGCCTCTGAGTTGATCGCAAGATCCCTTCCGCAACCGCAGTTCTTAAAAACCTGGGAGATTTTAAATCAGGGCGTTTCTCGTGGAGTGGCTCCAGGATTTGTGGCTGGGTTATGGCAAAAATCCTTCCCTGATGAAATCTGGGTCGCCTGCACCGGGTCTCATTCTTGGGATCCCGCCTCTCCTCCCATGAAACCTGAGACAGTCTTTGATCTGGCGTCAGTCACCAAAGTCTTGGCCACAGCTCCTCTGACGGCCTTGCTCGTTGAGCGGGGCTGGATTTCTTGGGACTCCCAGGTTAGCTCGATCCTCCCGGATTACCCGTACCCTAAGATTCAGATCCGTCATCTCCTTGCTCATACAGCAGGCTTTCCTGCATGGAAACCCTTTTGGAAGGGGCTTTGGAGCGAGTTTTCAATTCCCATTGAGCAGGTCAGTATCCAAAAGCGCCAGCAAGCCATGAGAAATCACGTTTATTCTGTGCCTCCTGAAGTGGATCCCGATGTCCGTTGTTTGTACTCGGATCTCTCCTTTCTCCTTTTAGGTTTTGTTTTGGAGGAGCTCCTGGGACTTCCTTTAGATCAGGCCGTGAGTCGCTGGCTTTGGCGGCCGATGGGTCTGGATGGAGCTCGCTACTGGAGGGTGACCTCTGCCGCTCCCTCTTCATCTGTGCTTCCTCTGACGCGAGTTGCTCCCACCGAGCAGTGCCCGGAGCGCAAACGTCTTCTTCACGCCCAAGTACATGATGATAACTGCTGGGCCATGGGCGGCTATGGGGGCCATGCTGGAGCTTTTGCCCCCGTTCGTGATGTCCTTCATTTGGCTCGTCAGTTGATGTGTGGTTTTCTGACGGACTCTGTGCTTGTTCCGATGTGGACTCGTCAGAGGCGACCGAAGGGATGTGAGCGGACCTTAGGTTGGGACACTCCCTCAGTTCAGTCCTCCTCTTGCGGTTTACGCTTTCTACCAGGGACGGTTGGACATTTAGGCTTTACGGGGACTTCGCTTTGGATTGATCCACAAGCCGAGCTTGCCGTGGCTCTGCTCTGCAATCGAGTTCACCCTTCGCGCGAGAATTCGCTCATGAAAGAGTTTCGACCCCAATTTCATGAAGCGATTCGACTTGACCTCCGTAAGTGATGAGTCATTATCGTCTGATGGGTGCTCAACTTTCTTCTTTAAATCTCAGTTCGCTGAAGCATGTTCACATCATTGGTGTTTGCGGGACGTTGATGGGGTCTTTTGCCGCTTACTTGAAACGGCAAAAAATTCGGGTGACGGGTAGTGATCAGAATATTTATCCCCCCATGAGCGATGTTCTAAAACAAGCCGGAGTGGAGCTGCTAGGCGGCTATCAAAAAGAAAATTTGTCTTTTTTAGGTCAAAAGCCGGATCTGGTTGTGATTGGAAATGTGATTCGTGCGGATAATCCTGAGGCCCGTGCAGCGATTGATGAAAACTATGTCTATGGCTCACTGCCTGAAGTGATGGAAAATCTCCTGCTTCAAAACACTAGAAACCTTGTGGTTGCGGGAACTCATGGAAAAACCACAACCTCAAGCCTGCTGGCTCATATCTTAGTTCAGGCCGGGCTTTCTCCAAGTTACTTCATCGGTGGAGTCTCTCAGGATCTTCCCAATAGCTTTCATGTGTCAGACGTCCATAGGTCCTCTTCTGCCTCTACAGCTCACTCGCTTTTTGTTCTCGAAGGAGACGAGTATGATACGGCATTTTGGGATAAGGTTCCAAAGTTCAATCATTACTGCCCTGATGATGTGATTTTAACCTCAGTTGAATATGATCATGCCGATATTTATCCGGATTTTCAGGCGGTTTATCGAGCGTTTGAGGGATTGGTTCGCAGAATTCGCCCTCAGGGTCGTTTGATTGCCTGCGTTGACTGGGAGTCTGTGAGTCAACTCATCCGCTCCGCTTCAGTGCCCGTGATCACGTACGGCAGTCGTCCGCAGGCCAATGCTCAGTTCACACCCGCTCAAGTTCGCTTTGAGCAAGGACTGAGCTTCTTTGAGATCTTAGAGGGTCAAAAGAAGGTGGCTGAGATTGAACTTCAGATTCCAGGAATGCATAACGTGCTCAATGCGCTTTCAGCCTGGATTGAGGCACGCCAACTGGGAGTCAATGAGTCGGTCATTGCGCATGCCCTGAAAACCTTTCGTGGAGTTAAGCGACGTCAAGAAATTCGAGGCGAAGTGGGAGGAGTCCTCGTCATTGATGACTTTGCTCATCATCCTACCGCTGTGCGCGAGACTTTGCGTGCCCTGCGAGCCAAATACCCTTCTCGTAGATTAATTCCCATATTTGAACCGCGTTCGGCGACGTCTCGAAGAAAGATATTTCAAAAAGAATATGCTCAAGCCTTTGAAGAGGCGGATTTGATTTTTATTGCCTCTCCTTTTGATCAGTCTCGAATCGTCCGAGAGGAGCAGTTCTCAAGCGATGCGCTGGCACAGGATTTAATCCAGATGGGTCGAAAAGCCTGGGTTTTTCAAGAGGTGGATGATGGTGTTCAATCGGTGCTCCAGCAGGTCCGAAAAAACGACGTGATTGCTGTTCTTTCAAATGGTGGTTTTGGAGGATTCATTCCAAAGCTACTAAAAGCTTTGGAGGCTACTTCTTGACTGAGAGACGTTCCTCGACTGTTGTCGTTGCTCCTTCTTGAATGGAGATTCGAACCACCTTCTCCATGCCTAACACTTCATTGATGAGCTGAAGTTGGTAGACGCCGGCAGGGAACTTCTCATTCTCAACGGGGGTTCTTCGCTTCCAGGTGCTCCCACTCATTTGAATAATTGCATCGGCGCTGGGAACACTATGAATGGTTAAGATTCCACTGTGGCCTGATTCTAAGTTGATTTCCATGGGCCATTCTCTTAAACCATAGAGCTGTCTGGACTCCAAAGAGAATGTGTGACGGTAGGGAAGATGGCCTGGAGCGTCAATGCTCAGTTCTAAAGGGGTATCCAATGGAACTTGGATGACTGGGTAATTGGGGTCGACCACGGATTGGTTCAGAACGATTCTAGTTTGACTCAATTTAGGAAGTATATTGAGCTTAAGTTGAATTTTTCTTGTCTCTTTAGTTTCCCCGCCCGTCGAGGGCCGCTGCATGGGGATCAAAGTGATGGGTAGGGTTCTTGCCTCTCCTTTTTTTAAAGTTAATTCCTGCTGAAAGCTTCGTCCATCTGAACTGGTCACGGCAATTTGAAATGGAATTCCAATCGGAACCTTTCTGAGAGTCATGGGAAGCTTTCCTGCTATCTTCTGACCATTGAGGAAGACTGAAACGTTCTTTTCTTGTCCCTCCAAGGTGAGTCGTGCCCCCTGAGATCCACTTATGTTCTCAATGAGTGCCGATAGAACGGGAATGTCGATATTTATGGTGGGCCCTAAGATCGTTCCAATGAGGCCCACAGTAAGAAGAGAAATAAATAAGGTTCCAAGCCAATTTTTCTGCTCTTTTTTGGGCCTAAAGGAACGGGAGATCGGCTCCTTCTGTCCAGGCTTAGAGAGGATCCGATCTGAGCTTCGATTCTTCATGGGGTTGGGTGTCGGAGAGAGGGTCTTGAGGTGAGTTCTTTTTTCCTGGTTGATGAGCTTTAAATCCTCATCGGTGGCTTCAAGGTCAACTCGAGCAAACCTTTCATTTTTATCCATTTCAATGGCTCGGTTACCACTGGACTGGATGTCCGCTTTCAGGTCTGAGGATTCTTGATCAAGTTCAAATTCAGTCTCAGCTTTCGGTTTCTGCTTTTCTTGAGGCTGTTCAGAAGGGGAATTTGAAGTGAGAAGGCGTTGGGCTTTTTCGCTGAGTTTTTGGATGAGTTTGCGGTCTTCGACAAGCTCATTTTTAAAGAGCTCACGTCCGTAATAGCTCAGATCAGCCGGGTTAAAGTCAGGGTTATAGGTATATAAAAACTTATGTAATGCGCGCTGTAATTCCTCTGCGGTTTGAAAGCGCTTATCTCTGGTCTTAGCAAGGGTTTTTAAAACAATGTAATCGAGCTCTTTGGGAACTTTTGGGTTGACCGTGGACGGTGGCGTAACGTGGGTTTGTGCGCTCTCAATTTGCTTAAGAACGGCTAGGTCTGAATCCCCAGAGAATAGTTTTTTTCCAGTGAGGAGCTCCCAAAGTACAGCTCCCAGAGCAAATAGATCGCTTCTCCCGTCGAGCTCTTCTCCTGAAATTTGCTCAGGTGAAAGGTAGCTGGGTTTGCCCTTAATTACACCTGTGCGAGTGGACTCGATATTCGCCGTTGTTTTAGCAATACCAAAGTCAATGAGTTTCACTCCCCCCTCAAAGGAGGTTAGAATGTTCTGAGGACTAATGTCCCGGTGAATTAAGTTGAGTGCCTCTCCAGAAATTTTGTCTTTATAACTATGAGCATAATGGAGTCCCGCTGCTGCTTGTTCAATGATGTGAGCCACTAACTCAATTGGAAACGGCTTCTTGAGCTCCAAGAATCGGTTCATGAGCTGTCTTAGGTTTCTCCCATCCACCCATTCCATGGCAATGTAGGGTTGGTTATCCTCTTCTCCAAAATCATACAGTTGCACAATGTTGGGATGATTAAATCCCATAGTGACTTTGATCTCAGACTTAAACATCTGGATAAATTCATGATTGGTGCTGTAGCCACCTTGGATTCTTTTTATGACGATGATTCGCCCAGCTCCATCAGATGAAGCAAGGCGTGCGCGAAAGATCTCAGCCATGCCCCCCTGGGCCAATAGGTCCAGTAGAAAGTAGCGACCGAATTTTTTAAGCACCTCTGCCATGATTGATCAGTCCTTTGATGTCTTTTCGGTATTCATGTGTAAATTTCAATTTTTTTTTAAATTTTTGAGGTATTGGGCTCTTTTGGGTCACTCTCTAAACTGATAGCCCACTCCATAAATCGAGACGATGTGCTGAGAAAGAGAGGAGATTTTTCTACGAATCGCTCGAATATGGACGTCAATGGTTCGCCCTTGGGCTGAACCTAAATGATGATTCCAGACTTCTCTTAAGATCTCATCCCGTGTGACGATTTGATCTTTCTTTAAAACCAGGTGCCGAAGCAGCTTAAACTCGGTTGGCGTGAGTTTAACTTTTTTCTGAGCGTGGATCACCTCTCGGTTGAGTTGGATGAAAGTGAGAGATCCTGAGACAATGACCACGGCCTGCTTTTTTTGTGACGCAAGAGTTAGATTTTTTTGGATTCGAGTGACCAGGTCGTTGAAATCCAAGGGTTTAAATACCCAATCGTCAGCACCGCACTGGATGGCTTGAGTGGGATTTAAGTGCTGAGTAAGGAAAAGGAGAATGGGGATGGTTTGGAGCTTTTCCTCTTTTTTCATCAGCGAGCAGAGACCTAGTCCATTGAAGACGGGGAGGCTTGCATCGAGTAAAATGAGATCGGGAACCTGGTCGCGGGCGAGCTGCAATCCCTCCCAGCCTTGTTCGCTGAGCATCACCTGAAACTGGGGCGAGAGGCGGGCTTGCAGGTATCTGCGCGTGTCGGGGTGATGGTCAATCAGGAGGATTTTGGGAAGGCTGGATGAGGAAGGGTTCATAGCATTGAAATACGTTAGGCGGCTCGCTTGAACCGGGTTGATACAAATTCCTCAGTGATTTCAGTGTCGTAGGGTCTCCAAGTGGGATGTGCTTTGAGGAAAATCTGGGTGAGCTGTTTGTCAAATTGTCGACCGGCAAACTTCTTCAGCTCTTCATAGGCAAAGCTGAAATCGAAGCCTTTTCGGTAGGGGCGTGTGGTGGTCATGGCATCAAATGTATCAGCGATCAAGAGGATCCTCGCACTGAGCGGGATGGCTGACCCTGCGATTCCATCGGGATATCCGGCTCCATCAATGCGCTCATGGTGGTGTCGTACGCCCGGAAGAATCGACTTAAAAAAAGGAACCGCTTCTAAAGGCTTTAAGATCTCAACGCTTTTTACAGGATGGAGCTTCATGATGGCCTCCTCTTCACGAGTCAGGCCTTGGGGTTTCAGCAGGATTCGATCCGGGATTCCAATCTTTCCAAGATCATGAAAAAGAGCTGAAAACTCAATGATTCGTTGCTGAGTCTCATCTAATCCTGCCGCTTGAGCAAGAAGGCGAGCGTTATGAGCCACTCGACGGCAGTGACCGTAAGTGTAAGGATCTCTTTCCTTCAGAGCTTGAAGGAGAGTTGCGCTGATGCTGAGGGCCCAATCGGGTATTTCCATGCTGGTCATGGGTGAATTGCTCTTGCTCCTGTTTTATGGGGAATCCAAAATGGAATCGCCTTGAGAGTGGATCGGCTTTTTTTGAGAAAGGATTAATGGATGTTGGATTCATTTTAGTAAAAATAGAGAAAAAAATAACTCATGAGTTACGGGCTTCTTCCGTCGATAAGAGGGTGATGCTTGGGGAGATTAAAAAAAGAGCGTTGATTTTAGTGCTGGCTGGGTGGGGGTTGTTACCTCAGGGGGCGCATGGGCGAGACGATGTGATTCCCGGGTCTCGGTACGTCAGTGCTCGAGGCGACGCTCTTGGCGATGCTTTAATTGCTGTCGGCGATGATTTGGCTTCGGGATTATTCTACAACCCAGCGCAACTCAGTCGAATTCGGCTTTTTGAGTACGAACTACTGAATTGGTCCGGTACCGTTAACCTGAATTTGCTAAAAACGTTTAACCTTGGAACGCCAGAAGCCGGTTTTCCTGGCTCTTTGTTGCCCAGTATTTCAACGCTTACGGATCAGTACGTCGGAGGAGGGGGCTCAGCGTTCATGGGGGTTGGAATGAGAGGGCTTGCTCTTGGGGTTCTTGTCGATACGCAATTTGCCTCCCGCTTGAACTCCGATCAAACCGTCAGCTATCGCAGTCGGTATCAGCTCATCCCTGCCATGGGTTGGGGTTTTCAGTTATTTCGAGGAATCCTTCGAGTGGGTTACAGCCTACAAGTCGTGGGTGTAGCTCAGAATTCCGGTACAACTCAAGGGACAACGAGTTTCTCTTACTTGGACGGCGCGCTTCAGGGCACTACGCTTTCTTCAACCTTTGGCCTCAGCATGGTTCTTCCGGTGAGCGGTTCTCCTGGGTTTCATGCCGTGGCAAGAAATGCCTTTCCAACCGAATACTCTCCCAATGTTCTTTATCGATTCACCAACTCTCCTTCAGGCGTTCCTGCGACAGACGTCACCACCTTCGATGCGGCCTTCAGTCTTCGCCCTCATTTTGGACGCAATGCGGCACTGAACCTCTTGGCTCAACTGCGCGATGCAACAAATACCTCGGTCACCTCCTTGGATCAAAGAATGGCTTATGGCGCCGAGCTTTCGTTTCGTAATTGGCTTTTTTTTCGGGGAGGGCTCAGAGGGCGTCATCTCTCAGCTGGGTTAGGCTTTAAGCGGGCGAAATCCGAGCTTTCTTTTGCTTATTCAACAGTGGATGTGGGAACTTCCCAATCCAGTGTTGCTGATTCCAGGTTGATGGTTCAGTTTCAGATCAGGGGGTTTTAAACACTATGGTTCGAGTTCATGTCTTGGCAGCTCGTGAGTCGGATGGAAAACGATGGGTTAGACGCCTGA
>JBMSSC010000045.1:0-18350 GCA_049424145.1 Bdellovibrionia bacterium | reverse complement strand
GCTTGGAGAAATGAGCCTCAGCCTCATCCACGAGATTCGAACCCCTTTGAGCGTCATCACGACCCTGGCCTCAAGTCTTCAGGATCTTTTAGACGAGCCAACGCTCGAGCGAGACGTGATGAAATCTCACGCCCGTCAAATCGAAACCACGGCGTTTCAAGTGGAGCAGATCCTTCAGAACTTAAGGTCTCTGTACGGGAACGCTCCACCGAGCGCCCCTGCCCTCCTCTCCGCTGAGCGACTGTCTGAGGAGGCAACACGCCTCTCGCAAAAACGTGTGAAAGAAGCAGGCGTTGAGCTTCGATGGAAGCTCCCCAAAGACCCGCTTCAGTTTAAAGGAAACTTTGTCCAATTAACTCAGGCCCTGGTGAATCTGATCCACAACGCCTGCGATGCAGTGGCTGATGGGCGAGAAAAGTGGGTTCAAATCGACATCACTGCACGAGGAAAGCAGGTTCAAATTTCAGTAACCGACAGCGGCCCCGGGCTTGGTCAATCCCTTCATCAGAAGGTTTTTGAGCCCTTTTATTCAACCAAGGCTTCGGATCAAAACACCAATTTAGGTTTAGGTTTAAGCTTATGCCAACGAATTATCCAGCAGCACGGGGGACAGATTCGAATCGATGGCCGATGCAAAAATACTCGATTTGTGATGAGTTTACCGAAGCAGGCTTAAGCTCAGGGACGGCCCCAGAGGGATGCGACCTAAAATCGGACTTATTTTTAGTTCCCCATGCCCTTCATCTGAAATAAAGTTCAATTTTTTAAAATTTAGAAATAGAAAGATTAAAATCTTGGAGTATAATAGGCAAAAATCTAGATTATTTTAAACTAACGCAAAAACCCCTCCTCAACACGCACCTCAAAACTAGTTTGAAGTAATAGAGAAAAAGCTACAAAAGAACAGAATAAAAAACCAAAGATCAGGGCGTGATCGCACCCTGTTTTTTGACCTTTCCTAAGGGGAGTCAAAAAGCAGGATCGACTGGAGGCTTGCTTGCCGTTTGATTTCAAGAGAAAAATAGAATTCACCCGAGACCGGGCTACTCCTCTCGAGTTGAAATCTCAAGTGAAGGAACTCAGGCGCTCACCTCCTCCGATTCATTCAATTTTTTAAAAAACAAAACATTTAAACCAAAACAGGATTCACTGAAACGATTGGTCGTATGATGAAAAACCCCCTATTTGCGATTGTTTATACGAGTCAAGCCCGTAGCCCCGTCACTGAAAAGCTCTTAAATGAGATTTTATGTCAGGCTCGAGAACGAAACGAAAAAGATCAAATCACAGGTTTTCTTGCTGCAAGAACCGGTTACTTTCTGCAGTTCCTTGAAGGAGAAAAAAATCGGGTCCAAGCTTGCTACCGGCGGATTCAAAAAGATGAAAGACACACGCAGATCATCACTCAAGCCGAGATGAGCCTAGGTGAGCGTTTCATGCCTGACTGGAGCATGGGTTTAGCACAAGTCGATGAATCCCAAGAATCCATCGATAGCCTTTTACTCTTATTTGAAAAAGCTCGCGAGGGGAAACCCTTCTCGGATCCACGAGCCATCAAAAAAATGCTCTCCTTGTTTTGTAAAAATATCCGCTTACTCGGTGCTTCCGACCCAAAGAAGAAGACCCTCTCTGAGGAACCTTTCTTCATCCTAGCTTAGTGATTGGCTGCGGAACTCAGACCTAAGGAGGTTCCCAGACTTCTCCTCAGAGACTCCCCCAAGCTTCCGCCCAAGGAGTCCATCAGAGGACCGGTCATTTGGGACTTGAGAACTGAAGCATCTAAAGCCAGTTGATAGGCCACATCCCAAGGAACTGAAGCGGGAACATGGGCCTCAAAGTAATCCAAAATTCCGCCTAACCCCTGGGCCCGAGCTTCTCGCTCAAGCTTCAAATAAGCAACGCAGCCCTCTAACAAGGCAGGCTGCTTGAGCGCTTCTTGAAGTTTGATCATCAGCTGAACCAAGGGCCCTCGCTCCAGGGGCAGAACCTGATTTAAGGTCGCGTGTTCCAACTTTTGAAGGTGCTCTTTTAAAGCCGGAAGCGAAGAAATCACACCTGCCACTAAAACCTTACTCTCATGAAAGCGCTGAGGACCATGAAGCGAGAGGAAGGAAATCTTAATCGTCTCAGGAACGGGTGCCTCCTCGACAAAACGCACGTAGCTTAAGCCCTGCTCAATGATGGAGATATCCGTATTGGAACCTTGATAAAAGCCTTTGAGCCAAATTTTAAGCTCCGAGCAAGCCTCCATGCGAGACTCTAAAAAGCCCCACTCCTCACTCATTTGATGCAACTCAAACAGAGAAGACAGAGGAAGGCCTGAGGCCAGCTTCAACTGTTCCAGTGCACTCAACAGAGCGCTGAGTTCCGCAAGTCTTAAGCCTTCGTAAGCACTCCACTCAGAAATAGCACTTTGCAACGTCGCATTTTGCAAATCCAAGGAGGCCATTTGAGATTCAATCTCCTGGGCCTCAGCACTGCAGGCCACTTCAAAGACTTTTTGGAAATCCACTTCCGGAGCGGCGCAAATGAAGTCGACCAATGCTTTTCCAAAGGGATTCGCCTGTAGGTCCTGTCTTAAATGATTGGCCCACGTATTGGCCTTTAAGGCCGAATCAAACGGGGTATCAATGCCTTGAAAGGCGGAGCCAAAAACGGCATTGAGATCGGAGTTCTCGCCAAAGGCCTTGAGTTGATCCAAGTAATTGGCCCATTCAATCAGGCGCTCGGATTTTTGAAGGGGCGTTTCATGCGCTCCTCCTTTTGGGTTCACCGGATCCAAAAGAAGATCGAGGTAATCGCGCTGAGCTTCTTTATACCCTGCCTTAAACTTCCGAAACACTCCGCCTGAGATCAAGGCTTCGGAAAGATCCCGGAGCTTTTCAGAATCGGAAATACGCCCCAGGATGAAGTGAGCATGGAGCCTTTTTCGCATGTCTCGAATAGGCCTTGCTCTCTCCTCCCAGCTTTGAAGGCGAATGGCCTGACCTGAGGCTAAGACCAAAGGTCTGCGCCAAGCCCTGAGCTCCTGCGGAATCTCTCGGATCCACTTTAAGGCTTTGAAAACCTGCTTCATTTCCTGAAACGTACTGACTTTTGGAAACCCGCCGTAGGCATGAAGCTTCTTGAAAAAGTCGAAGACCCCTTGCACTTGGGCCAACTTCACATTTCCAGAGTAAATTTGCTTTTCCAGATCCCGCTTTTCAAGGCCAGAGCACTGATGCTTTTGAACCAGAGCAACGGCCTGAGCCAGCAAAGAGCGATCCTCGTAGTTTTCCACCTGAGCTTTGAGTTGGTCTTTTAACACCTGAGCACAGCGCACATCCCGCATAAACTCCAAGAGGACTTTTCTGGAGTTGGGCTGCACCAGCGCAGGCACAAGCCTACTCTGAGAGGCGATCTCATTCCAACTGGGGCTGGCCTGGATCCAAAGCAAGATCTCCTCAATCTGATTGACCGAGGACTGATTGAGGGAGTTAAAAAACAGAGGACAGGATTGCAGCTCAATCCAAAACTTGTGAATTTGAATCTGAGCAAACCGAATGGTTCTTAAGAGGGGATCTAAGTCCTGGGGCTGATGATCCGCGTGAGCAAGAAATCTCCACGGATTGCCCTCGGAAGAGGAGGGATCAGAGGGCTTCATGGCTGCCTGCTTTTTAAGAGTCTGCAGTTGAGCAAGCAGTTCTTGATTGGCTTTCCTCTGAGCCAAATCGATACTTGCGGCATCGGCAATTAGCAGATCCTCTAGATCCCAAGCCAACTCAGGCTGACTCCCCTTTAAGCTCAAGTACTCCGAGAGAATCTGATACAAAGACCGCCCGGAAGCACCCACGGGAGCCTCCAGCTGACTAATGAACTGGTTTAAATGCGGATGATTGGGAGCACTTTTGAGTTGTTCGTTTTCCATTTCCCCTGCTTTTGCTCGTGGAGCCATTTTGCAAGACGTGTCGTCTTCCCTCTGCAACACCTCTTGCCTTGGAGCATCAGCAAACCCCTCAGCACTGAAACCCCAAGAAATTGTTCATGAGCCACCCTTTTGACTACCTCTTTTCCATCCTCTTAGATGATTGAAGGATTTGCAAGACGATCTCTTGGTTCTCTTAAAAAAATGAAACTCGCCTCTGTTTTTTCTCAAATCTCTTTTCATGATTGGCCCCCCCGTTGCTTGAAGCGACTTATGAAGCTCTTTATTTTTTATCGAAAAAAGGACCCCTCAGGCGTCAGCGGAACCGGAATTGTAGCAGAGGGTGTGGAGTTCACCAATGGATGGTGCGCTCTTCGATGGATTTCTTCAAAACCTAGCCTCTGTTTTTATTCCAGCCTCGAGGATTTAAGGTCCATTCATGGGCATGGAGATTTCACACAGATTCAAATCAATCCGGGCCCGCTCTCCCAGCCCAATCAGGATCGGTCCTTCGATCCTCACGCCCGCTCCTCCCAGCAAGCCCCTGAAGCTCAAAGCAAGACTCCACGCGGCAGCAGCAGCCTGCTCCAGGAGTGCGCCCACTTAATTGCGCTGGCTCAAAAGTCCAAGCCTAACCCAAAGGCGCTTGAAGCCTCACTCCTCCGACTCAGAAAAAAGGTAGCTAGCTTGAGAAAAAAAAGCCAAATCCGTTAGACCTAGGGGCTCACTCAGCTCGTTTTTTTCCCCTCCGACGAAGCACCGGAGCTTAGATCAGAATGAAAAAGTCGACTTTCTAATCCCGCCCTAAGCTTTGGATCCTGAGTTTGCTCCTGTCGCTCTTCCTCGCGCTCAAAGAGGTGAGACTCCACCATCCACAAAAACTTATCGAGACTCTGGGACAATTGAACCAGAAGATCCGCCGTATCCTGGTCATTCCAATCCTGAGCATGATCAATGGACTGTCTCATGCTTTTAGCGCACTGAGCCAGAGAAGAGCTGAGCGCTTCTAAGTGATTTTTTTCATGAATGATCTGGAGAGGATAAGGCGACAGAGAGGTTCGCTGAACTACGGCCTGAAGAGTTCCTTGAGCAATCCCGCCCAACTGCACGAGCCTTTCAGCCATCAAATCCACTCCTTCTAAAATCCCCTCAGCAATGACATCAAACAGTTTATGAAGGGAACGAAAGTGAGGCCCTCGAACATTCCAATGGGCTTGCTTGGCATGATAAACCAAATCCAGAGTATCCGCTAAACGCTGATTGAGGAGCTCCACAAGGTGGCTGCGATCGAGTTCTGAGAGGTCATTTTTTGTTTGAAGCATGATGAAGATTCTCCTGGCCCCGTCCTCTTGCAAGATTTATTCTGCGGTCATGCCCCAGGCACCTCAATTGAATTCCTTTTTCACTCGAAGGCTTTTTTTTACAGAAAAAATGGCATGGGGATTTGCCATTTTGGTTCGACTCCTGGCAAGCCTCACCCAATCCCATTGGTTTCATCTGGATGAATGGTGCCAAACCTTTGAGCCTGCCATGATTCTCGCGCATGGATTTGGGATCCACAGTCAAGAGATCGGTCTTCATTTAAGAAACTTAACCGCGCCCTCCCTGCTGGCGGGAGCTTTGAAACTGGCTTACGCTCTGGATCCGCTCTCCATTGATCTACGAATCTTTTGCGTAAACGCGCTTTGTGGACTCCTGGACCTAGGCATCCTCTGGGGATGGATTCAACTTTTGCATCACGACCCGCTCATTCAAAACCAATCCCAAGGAGTCAAGCAGTGGGGTTTGGCCCTCCTGCTCTTGCCCTGGTTCACAATTTATCCTTCGGTGAGCCCCAGAGCAGAGCACCTCTCGGAAGTGGCCTTTTGGATCGCCTTGGGGTGCATGACGCGCCAGTTTTGGATCGCCTCGGGTTTTTTTACCGTAGCCATTGCAGCGTTCCGATACCCTTCTGCTTTGCTCAGTGTGAGCTTAGTGGCGCTCCCTCTGGTTTCGGCATGGAAACTAAGACGGGTGGACTCAAACGACAAGCCCTCAGTGCCTCGTTTTCTTCTGGGTCTATTGTTTGGGGTTCTCATCTTGGGTCTGGCCGATGCCCAGGTTTATGGAAGACCATGGGAAAGCCTCTGGATGTATGCTCAGTACAATCTTTTGACCCACTCCAGTCAATTGGTTTTTGGGCGTCAATCCCTCATCGAGTACACAGAGTTGTTTCGTTGGAATTGGACGACGAGCTGGGCCTTAATTCCCCTGGGACTCACCCTGCTTGTGGGAAGTGGGATCGGAATCATTCACGGCCTCAAAAGAGGTTGTCTTTGGGCTGGGTGCCTTCTTCCTTATGCGATCGGACACAGCCTCATTGGTCATAAAGAGGGGCGCTTCATGATCCCGCTTGAAAAACTCCTGCTTTGGGCGGGATTCACGGGCTGTGTTTTGCTTTATCCCAAGATCCGCTCCAAAAGAGTCCGAACGCTGCTCAGTCAGGGATTGATTCTCACCGTCGTCATCAATGCTTTTGTTTTTCTGCATCACTTAAAAGGGGATCTGGGAAAAAAAGAGGGCACCTTCCGAGAACTGGGCACTCACCTTCAAAAATCCAAATCCGAGTCACCCCCCTGTGCTGTGCTGACGTCCCCCCCTTTTTCCCCTTTTCAGTCTCTTTTACTCCCTTTTACAGACCCCAAGCAAGTTCCTGAGCCCGCAGTGGGTCTCTTCTCTTTTCAGCAAAGCCCCACTCACCTCCCCTCACTCCAGCACTCGTCCGTTCAATGGCTCGAAAGAGAGCCGAACTGTCGAGCGGATCAAAGCATCCTCTTGCACGCCGTGCGAGCCCATCCCTTCTGGCAAGAACAAGGATGTGAGCTTCTGCCCTCGGGTTTCTTAAGATTCCTCCCCACCGCTTGGATTCCCTGGGTGCTCAAATCGAACTACCACGCCAGCACCTGGTACCGCTGCCCCAGTCACTTGCTTCAATCCCTGAGCCGCTCGACTGTAGAAAAACTCCTCTCCCATCAGTTCCAGAGAATCCCCCACCTTCCTCCTCTGGGGATATCGGCTCAGCAATTGGAGGACCTAGGCCACCAAACCTCACCGCCTCCCCGGGACAGCGTCCTGCCCACACTCGCCCACCCAGAAGGCGAGAAGATCCGGGCACGAGAAAAAACTCAGCTTGAGGATATGCGAATTGAGGCCAATCCGTCTTTTTGATCCAACTGAGCCAGCTCCGTGTAGCCCCCAATCAATCGATCGTGGGCAAAGATCTGAGGCATCGTGCGCATGCCCGAGCGCTGGAACAATGCATCCCACTGAGCATCATCCTCCTCCTCCACGAGAATTTCTCGATAAGGAATCTTGCGATCGGAAAGCAGTTTTTTTGCCCGATCACAGTAGGGACAAAAACGCATCGTGTAAACCGTGACTCCGATTTGATGAGCATCTACCATAGAAAAATATCCTTTCCATTGGATCCACTTGGATCATCGTTCGAAAAAACTAGATAAAAAAAGACTCAATTTCACCGCCATCATCCCCTCGAAGCGCGCCTTCGAATCATGCCTCCCCGCAGCACTCGAGACTCACCTAAGCGAGTGAATCCGACCATGGCGATCTCCTGACGATGGTGAGAAAGCTGTGCAGCCTTCACTCTCACCATGCCCATGGCTCGAACATGCTCCATGAACGCAGGAATCTCCTCGGCAATCTCCCAGCGATTTAACTTAATGGTCAAGAAAACACCCAGCAAACTATCCTTCATTCTTGAAGCGAGCCGATCCACGGCAAAGAGCGTAATTCGGGGCTCCACGTTCATGTCTAAAAAAATCCATTGGATGGATTCAGGTAAAGACTCCCTCATGACCGAAGCCACGGGCTTTTGAATGTGCAGAAACTGCGGGTGCTGAAGTACGGACTCATCCATCTGAGCCGGGTCAATGCCAATGACGCGCAAGCCACGCTTTAAAAGGGCAAAACTCGTTCCCCCAGGGGCGCTTCCAATCTCAAGAGCGGTGTCTGCAGATTTCAGGGGATTTCCCGCCCAATCCACGGTTTCCTCGCACTTCAGATAGGCTCGCGAGGGGGACTCGGGCGGCAAACTGACCGGAGCGTTCCCCCCGGGCCAGGGAGAATGCGAAGCGGAATGCAAATGGGTGCCCCACCACAGTTGATCGGAACCCAGGAGGATCATATCCACCACGACATCGTTGGCCTGAGCAGCCTCTTGCAGAGGGAACTCATCGGGGGATTTCCCAAAGTATCGCAAAAACAACTCCGGATGACGCCTTTGAATCTGAGCTAAGACTTTAAGCAACCTGGGTTTTGGATCAAACCCCAACGGAGCTTCCGAGGGCGCAAAGAGTTCTTTTTCCCAAAGGTGAATCCTCAGGCGCCCCGCTTGCTTCTCTCCTCCGTCAAAGGCCCCCACCCATTTTTGCAAGGGCGTGAAATCCCATTCCGCAAGCGGTTCAGCAGGCTCCAGGTCTGAAGCCAAAGGCAGATCGCTCAGCTTGGGGAGAGCCCCCAGGGAGACCCCATAGGCTCTGGCAAACACGGAGCGCAGGACAAAATCCCACGGCACGATTCCTTCGATTTTTTTGAAAGTTAAAAATCCTGGCTGCGAGTAGGCAAAGCGAAACTCAGGGTGCTCCCTGAGCATTTCTTTTTTTAATGCCGGCTCAGCTCCCCGCTGACAGGTCACCCAAAGAAAGGGGCTCGAGTTAAAATCGGAGCTCAAGGCCGACCTCTTGCTTGAAAAAGCGGCTTAAAAAACTGAGTAGCTCAATACCGCGACCCTTGTCATCCATCCAGGCCTGCGCCTGAGCATCAAAGTTAAAATGATAAGCAATCCCTTGAGAGGCCAAGGCGAGCCACAACTGCTTGACGGAGGGTTGAGTGCTTAAGATACAGCGCGACTGGTCCGATAAAGTGATGGTCAAAGTTCCTAAACCCTGCTCACACTCCGCCACATCGGGATCCACCGTATCAAACGCTTTTTCCACTCGGTGAAAAAGCTCATCAATTTTTTTTCTAAATTCTAGTTCCATAATTCCTTGACCTCGACTTCAGGATTGGGGATACCACGAAAGCATGTCTGATACAAACCTCTGCCCTTGTGGCTCAAAATTGAAGTTAGAACAGTGTTGCTTGCCGATCATCCGCGGAAAGAAATCTGCTGAAACCGCCGAAGAACTGCTCAGAGCTCGATACACGGCGTTCACCTTGCATGAAATTGATTTTATTTTAAGCTCCCATCACTCGCGCACCCGAGACGAAGTCAAGCGCGAAGAGATTGAGCAATGGGCTCAAAACTCCACTTGGCTTGGCCTTCAGATCGTTCAAACCGAGGCCGGCAAAAAAGAAGACTCCACAGGAACCCTCATTTTCTCGGCTCACTACGAGGAGCAAGGCAAAAAACAAGAACACTGGGAAAAAAGCATCTTTGAAAAAGAAGACGGACAGTGGAAATTTCTCGACGCTCAAGGCATTCACACGGGGACTTATCAGAGAAGCGAGCCTAAGATTGGACGAAACGATCTTTGCCCCTGTGGGAGCACCAAGAAGTATAAAAAGTGCTGCGGCAAATAGAACGCCTAAGATCCGGACAAGCCTCCTGCTCCCTTTAGGCCCGACCCCTGCAACACAAAAGGGGTATGGCAAAAAAAAACGGGATCCCCTGGATTTCACACGCTTGCTGCCGAACGATCTTTTCTCTTTTAGGAGCAAGCGTGCTTGGACTTCCGGGAAGTCCACTGCCCTCTTTTGCCGCCTTCCCGCCACCTGAGACCCCAAGCTTCCGACCCAAGAAAAGAGCAACGCCCAACCCTCTGCAGACGATTTCTCAAGCCATGCGCGAAGTGGTTCGCAAGGCCTCACCTGCCGTCTTTGGAATTCGTGTCTTAAAGCCAGCTCATCTTGAGCCTGAGACCCCCGATTTAACCACTCCTCACGAACCCAGTGAAACGCCCCAGACCAACGAACCCACCGTGGGGATTGGAACCGGGATCTGGGTTCGCTCCGATGGCATGATCTTAACGAACTACCATGTGATTGAAGGCGCCTTGACTCTAAGCGTTCAAATCGATGAGACCAAAAAAGTTCCAGCCCACGTGGTGGGCGTTGATCCCGCCACCGATCTTGCCGTGATTCAGGTGAATCAACTGCCTGAGAGAAAAATCTCTCCGCTCCCGTTTGGAGACTCCCGTCAGGTCCAAGTGGGCGACGGGGTCCTTGCCATTGGAAATCCCTTTGGACTCAGTCGCAGCGTGAGCTCGGGAATTATCAGTGCGGTAGGAAGAAAACACTTAGGCCAGCTGGAGCTTGAAGATCTTCTTCAAACGGATGCGGCCATTAACCCAGGAAACTCAGGAGGTCCTCTCCTCAATGCACGGGGAGAAATCATCGGAATCACCACAGCAATTTTTTCGCAATCGGGAGGCTCCATTGGCGTGGGCTTTGCGATTCCAGCACAAACAGCCCAGAAAGTGTTTGAGGAGATCCTCCAGCATCACCGAGTGATCCGCGGCTGGGCCGGACTGGTCGCTCAGGATCTCAATGAAGATTTAGCCCGATTCTTTCAATTCCCCTCAAAAAAAGGAGCTCTCATCAGCAAGATGGATCCCGAAGGTCCAGCCGCTCACTGCGGCCTAAAAGTAGGAGATATTGTGCTTCGATTAGGACATACTCCGATTCAAAACGCAGAGGACTTCAAAACCCGCGTCAGACAAACCTCTCCTCCCGCTCAACTTCCCCTCACGGTTTTTAGGAAGGGTGTGGAGAAAACTCTCCAGTTCAAGATTCAAGAACACCCCGAAGCCCCCCCTTCATCCGCTTTGCTTCCCTTTTGGGCACGAGCGTTGAGCCCCTCTCACTCCGAAACGGATCGAACCCACCCGCTCGGACTCTCGTTAGAGAACCTTCCCGAGCCTCTGTTCAAACTCTTTGGAATCCCCTCTGCAGGAGGAGCTCTGATTGCCCATGTTCAAGTCGGCAGCTCAGCTGAGCAAGCTGGATTCACTCGAGGAGATATCGTGTTAAGCCTCAATGATCATCCGATCCAAAACGCTCAGGAGCTCATCACTCAACTCAATCAGCTGAAACCCAACGAGGCCCACATCCTCTACATCCGTCGAGGTCCTCAGGAGAACCTCTTTCTCTCATTAAGAAAAAGACCTCAAGCCTAGAAAAAACTCTCGCAGAAACCCGAGATACTCTCCTAGGAGGAGGCTGAAGCTTCCACGGTGGCTGCCACCGTCTGTTTGGCCCGCTTTTGAACTCGGGCTTGTCGAGGAGCATCCGGCCGGGCTCGCCAAAAACTCAGCATCAAAAGAGCACCCACGGCTGAAAACCCCATCATGCTGGGACCCCAGTACGTCCATCCCCAATGCTCCAAGATCCAGCCCATGGCAAAGCCCACGAATGAACCTCCAATGTACTGCATCCCATCAAATAACCCTGCGGCAGTGGCCGAGGCCTTCTTCCCACCAAAGTCCATCGATGCAGTGCCCGAGAGCATGGATTGAACCATACTGATGGCGCAGGAATTGAGAATAAAAGCGGCGATCACGGTGTTTAAGCCGGGAGCTCTCCAAACCACCGTCAATGAGCACAGTTGAAGCATGTAGCCTAAAAACGCAACTGGAGTCCTTCGACCTTGAAAGACCCAATCGGATAACGTTCCCGCAATGAGGGAACCTAAGATTCCAGCCGCCACAATGGCCAGCGCATTTTTTTGAAACGCTCCCGATTCAAAGGGCAAATGCTGGACTTCCATCATGTAGCGAGGAAACCATTGCTCAAACCCCTGGCGGACGAACCCCGTGCAAAACTCCGCCACCGCAATGGCCAAAGTCACTGGGTGAGTGAAGATCCTCTTTAACAGCACGCGAATCGAGACTGCTGAACCGGATTCGTCTAACTCTTCCTGCACAACTAACTCAGGCAGACCACAATTCTCCGGAGCATCTTGCACCACAAAAAAACTCATCAGCGCCATGCAAGCAATCAGCATGGAGGGAATAAAAAACACCCATTTCCAAGAAAACGCAGCCATCACCAAGGGGCCTAAAAAGTAGATCAACGTGCGGCCCAACTGAATCATCGAGCCAAAGACCGCCGAAAACACCCCACGCTCGCGAAGGTGAAACCATGCGGAGTTGACCTTAATTAAGGACACGGCGCCAAACGACTGGAAATACGCATTCATCATCCAAACGGTGGCGAAATACCCTAAGAGCAATCCCCCGGTGCCTAAGAAATCAAAGTACGAACCCAATCCGAAGGCAATGTTGCAACAAACCGTTCCAAAGGCTCCCCACAAGATGGCTTTTCGTCCGCCAATGCGATCGGCAATCGGTCCATTGAACACGGCAAAGATGCCATAGGCCAAAAGAGCCGGTGTGATGATGCCACCGATTTGTGTTTTATCCCACCCATAGGTCTTGGACAGAAGGGGATTAACCAAAGCTAAATTGTAACGACCCATGTACATCGTCGAGTAGGTTAAGCCCAAAACGAGCCAATTCATCCCACGACGTTTTCTAAACTCTCGAGAATGGGGAATCATAAAGACTGGTCTTCCAATGAAATAAATTGGACCTGGTTATTTTTCACAGCCAAAGCCCGCTTGCCTTGGAGAAAATCCACGAGGTCTTGCCCGATCATCTGAGAGGCTTCTTCAGTTAAGATCCCAGCGGACACCCACTGGGAGGGATCCTGAGTCCGACTCCTGAGCAAAGGTAAGAATTGACTGGAGAGCAACAAGTGCTTGGCGGCCACTTGATGCCGATCCGCAAGAAAACTTAAAAAAACTCCCAAAAGCTCTAAAACTTGGGATTCCTGAGGGGTTGCAGTCGGAGGTTTTTCAGGCTTTACCCCCGCCATGGGCTCCTGACCTTGGGATTCACAGATGGCTTTTAAAATAGCCTCACCACTCACTTTCAGCTCTCCCTTATTTAATCCACGGAAAGTCTGTAAGTGCTCTAAATCCTTCGGTCTCACTTGAGCCAAATCAATGAGAACATGGTCATCGGCAACCCAACGCCTGGGGATATTCAACTGCCTCACGCGATGCTCGCGCCAACTGACTAAGCCTCGCAGAGCCTGAAGTGCTTTCTTATCTAATCTCCCGCCCCGAGCCAATTTACGAGTCATTCCCTCAACATCCATCTGATAGAGGGCCTCGTTTTCAGACTTGGCAGAAAGCTCAAGGGCCCAGGACTTTCTCCCGAGCTTCTCTAACATCTCAAGCAGCCTCTTTCCTAAAGCCACTAAATGGACCACATCGGAGTGAGCATACTCCATGAGCTGCTTGGGCAGGGGTCGCACAGACCAATTGGTCCGGGCATGACCCTTTTGCAAGGTGATCCCCAGGACTTGGCTGACGAGCTTGCCTAGGCCAATCCCATCGCCGTACCCACAAAGGGAGGCTGCCACTGCCGTATCTAATGACGGCGAGGCCACCGTACCAAACGCTGTGTAAAGACACTCCTGATCACCCGGTGCGGCGTGAACGATCTTTAATACGTTGGGGTCCTTCAATAAATCTAACAGAGGCTGAATCCCTGGATCATAGGTCGGGGTGCTTCGGTCCTTAGAGTTCTTCTTAAAGGCTTGAGCGTCCACGAGCCACGAATCCGTCTCATTGGCCACTTGAATGATTTCGACAATCGGGAAAAAAGTCGATTCGCGGATGAACTCCGTATCAAAGGCAATGATCGAGCTTTCTTTTAAAGCCTCGGTCATGTCGATGACTTGCTTTGACGTGGAGATGAGTTCTGGATAATTCACCCTGACTCAGTTAGCGTGCGTTTCCGAAGAAATCAAGCACGGACTCGTCCTGAACCCAAAGAGTGCACAATAAACACCCGCACTTTGACTTGGGCGCGGTCGTTTTGGATCAAAAACTGGGTCTGAGCAGGATGTGCCCTCCAAAAATCAAAAGCAAAACGGCTCAAAACTTCAACTGCTTCCTTTTCTCTCTTCTGAAACTGTTCAACTTGAATCTGAGCCCGAAACCACTGAATGGCTTGACTGCGAAGCGGTTCACGAACGAAAGGATTGCACAACTGCTGCTCGGCAGAGTCGCCAAACTCCTCTTCACGCTGGGCTTGTTCAGAACGAAACTGATTGAGTTGAGCCAAAGGATCCGGAGCGTTTTGAAGGATTAACCGCTCCAACAGTTGGATTTCAGATTCCTGGGTCAAGGCATCCACACAGAGCGGCTCGCCTGATTCAAAGGCAATACAAAGCGCAAGAGTTGTGGTTTTCATTCGAATTTCACTCCCCTTTTTTGCGCCTCTCTTCTCATCGGAAGCATGAACCTTCTTCTTCACTGCCTTAACAATTGGAGAGAACCTCAGGTTCTCTCACGGGTTTTCCTCCGGGCCGCCAGAGGCCTTCTCTCCCCATGAGCGGCTGCCGCAGGTGAGTTTTTATTGCTTAAACTTCGATCTTCAGGCAAAACTTTTCGCCATGGATTCCACCCCCTTAGAAAAGCCCGCTGAAGCCTCTCAATTGGCCAAGCAAGTGGCTCGTAGAAGAACATTTGCCATCATTTCGCATCCCGACGCGGGGAAAACCACCCTCACTGAAAAGCTCCTGCTTTACGGCGGAGCGATTCACTTAGCCGGAGCCGTGCGTGCTAAAGCCAACCAGCGGCACACCACCTCCGATTGGATGGAGATTGAAAAGCAACGCGGAATCTCAGTGAGCTCGAGCGTCTTACAGTTTGAGTACCAAGGGGCACAAATCAACCTCTTAGATACGCCTGGCCACAAGGACTTCTCAGAAGACACCTACCGAACACTCACGGCTGCCGATGCAGCGGTGATGCTCATTGATGCGGCCAAAGGGGTCGAGGCGCAGACCCGAAAGCTCTTTGAAGTCTGCCGCATGAGGGGGATCCCGATCTTTACGTTTATCAACAAAATGGATCGCCCGGGACGAGAGCCGCTGGATCTGATTGATGAGCTCGAAAAAGTTTTAGGAATTCGCTCGTGTCCCATGAGCTGGCCGATTGGTCAAGGAGATCGCTTCCGCGGTGTTTATGATCGGAGACGAGAAGAAATGCTTGCGTTTCAAACCGAAGGAGAGGCCAACGTCAAGGGCCGCTTAGCCCCAAGAAAGCTCCAAGGTTTACTCAATGGCGCCAAAAATCCTGCGGCAGACCCCGAACTTCTCAACCTCTTAGGAGGCGGAGACGCAGATGAGGGGAAACTGATCTATGAGACCCTGCAAGCTGAACTGGAGCTCCTTGAGCATGCCGGAGACCCTTTTGACTTGGAAAAAGTACTCGCCGGACAACTCACCCCCATCTTCTTTGGAAGTGCGATGAACAACTTCGGCGTGGAGCGCTTTTTAGAGCAGTTCATCGAAATTGCTCCATCTCCCGTGGCTCGAAACACGAATCAAGGATTCATCGATCCCAACTCGCCTGAGCTCTCAGGCTTTATCTTTAAGATCCAAGCCAACATGGACCCCTCTCATCGAGACCGAGTAGCCTTCATGCGAGTGTGCTCCGGTAAATTCACCAGAAATATGCAAGTCAAACATGTGAGATTAGGTAAAGAGATTAAGCTCTCCAAGCCTTTGCACTTTTTTGCTCAAGAGCGCGTCATGATTGATGAAGCATGGCCCGGAGACATCATCGGACTGCTCGACACCAGTGGAGAGCTCCGCATTGGAGACACCTTAAGCGAGAAGAAGAACTTTCAGTACGAAGGCGTACCCCGGTTCTCACCCGAACACTTTGCAGGCCTTCGAATCTTGGATCCCATGAAACGAAAGCAGTTAAAAAAAGGCTTAGACCAACTGGCCGAAGAAGGGGTCATTCAAGTCTATCGGCAAAGAGGATTTGGAGATAAAGATCCCATTTTGGGCGCCGTTGGAGCCCTGCAGTTTGAAGTCCTCCAACAAAGATTGAAATCCGAATACGCCGTTGACACCCACATTGAGAAACTCCCCTACATTCATGCCCGATGGGTTGCGGGTACGGGCTTAGATCCCGATTACTTCGAGCGCAGGGAGGACACCCGCTGCTTAGAAGATCGGGATGGCCTACCCGTGATCCTCTTTAAGTCGGATTGGGGACTGAGATATGCTGAGGAAAATTATAAGACTCTCCAGTTTCTCAAAACAGCTCCTGAGAGAAAGGCTTAGTGCCCCTGAGTTAAGGACTGAATTTTTTGTTTCAAATCGTCGAGCTCAAAGGGCTTTCCCATCCAGCCTTCTGCCTGAATTTCAGAAGCGCGACTTTCGGCATCGACCGCAGCACTCATCACGACGATCGGGACTTGATGGTCGTAATGGGCATTGAAAACTTTGGCAAACTCCCATCCATTCATGACGGGCATTTTCATATCCAGCAGGATCAAATTCGGTAGCCCCTGTTTGGTTAAAGCCTCCAGGGCCTCCTGCCCGTTTGAGGCGGTTTGAACCTGATACCCCTCCGACTCCAAGTAGAGCTGCAAAGCCATTCGAATGTCCTGTTCATCCTCCACAACTAAAATGGTGTTCACGCGTCTGTCGCTCATTGGGAGACCGCGCCCGGAATGACTGCTTCAACTGGGAGTTCAAAGAAAAACGTACTCCCCTGCCCCACGGTGCTTTCAAGACCAATGATTCCCTCATGAAGTTCAATAATCTTTTTACAAATGTAAAGTCCCAAGCCCAAACCCGCATGCGCCGACTCCCCTGCGGAGCTCCCGCGCTCAAAGGGCTGAAAAAGAGCTTGCCATCGCTCAGCTGGGATCCCAGGCCCCTGATCACCAATGGAGACCCGAACCGTGTGACTTGAGGGAACCGCTAGCTCAATCTCAATCGGCGAAGACGCTGGGCTGTACTTCAGAGCATTGTCGATCAGATTAGAAATCACCTCATAAATTCTCACAGGATCCACCTTGCAAACGATGCTCCGATGATTTCCCCGGAACATGAACTTCCGATCAGGATACTGAAGCTCAAAACTAGAAAGGCACTCTCCTAAGATTTGTCCAAGGTCACGTGATTCCTTCTTGAGGATCACCATTCCGCGGTCCAGCCGCGAGACCTCAAGAAGATCGACCACGAGTCTGGAGAGCCGATCCACCTGGGCACGCAACCGAACGAGGACGTCGGCACTGACTGGACACCCCTCAGCAAGCCGCTTTTGAGTGATTTGAAGTAAAAGAGAGAAGGCCGTCACGGGGGTCCTGAGTTCATGCGCTGCAATATCGAGAAATCGAGACTTAGCTCCCAAAGCACGCTCAGCCGACTCCCGTGCAGCCTGAATTTGCTCCAGCAGCTGATGGCGCTCCGTGTGATCAAAAAAAACGGCAATTCCAGCTCCAATGGTTCCATCCTGCCTACGAATCGGAGCCGTATTGGTTAAAAGCACCCGGAGCTCTCCCCGAGCATTGATCATCCCCACCTCTTGACTCATTTTTTCTCCTGTCAAGAAGGATCGGGCCAAAGGAGTCTGCTCGTTGGGCAAAGGAATTCCGTCCAGCGATACGGTCTGCCAGGCTTGGTACTCACCTAAGGCCACGCCCTCTACGAGCTGATTTCGGGTCCCACCACGGATGGCAAGTGCTGCGTCGTTTGCAAATCGAATCAAACCAGAGGGCGCGTCCACGATCACAATACCCACAGGACTTTGGTCCATCGCAGCTTGAAAAAAAGCGTTCACCTCATGAAGCTTGGACAAGGTGAGCACCTCATCAGTGATGTCACGATTGAGTCCGTACATGACAATGGGTTTTCCCCGTGCATCCCGCCTCACAAATGCGCTGGCATGCAAATGACGAATCGTTCCGTCTGGCCAAACCACTCGGAAATTCAGGTCAAACGCTGCTTTGCCCAAAAGAGCGCCTTGAATGGCTTGATTGGAGCGTTCCACGTCCTCCGGATGAAGGCCTTGAGCCCAAGCCCTATAATTTCCTCCAAACTGCTCGCGGGTCAAACCGTAAAGGTGAAGCATCTGATCATCCCACTGAATCGTGTCATGAACGATGTCCCATTCCCAAATCCCCACTTTCGCAGCAAGCACAGCATATTCAAGTCGCTCCAGTTGATCCGCCCGAACCGTGAGTCCCACAAGCCACTGACTCCCCAGAAGAGAAAAAGCAAGCCCCGTGAGCAGATAGGCCACAACAGCTGCCCACTCCATGTGAGCAGGCCTGACTTCTGTAGCCACAAGAGGTCTAAAGATGATGAACCATCCCAGAAGACCCACCCCCAAAGCGGTCAAACCCGCTAGACTCCCCCCCACAAACCAAGCTGCAAGGATGACCCAGGGAATTAGAACAATCAAGTTGTGCGAACCCACCCACGGCCAAAGCAAGCGCTCGAAGCCCAGGCCAACTAACATCAGGAGCACGCCAGCGATCAACTGAAGACGCGGACGCAGGGGATTGCGAGCCATTAAGTAGCGGTAAGTCGATCGGGTCTTGTCCTTCACCCGATTCAACCTCTGCAA
>JBMSSC010000044.1:0-18809 GCA_049424145.1 Bdellovibrionia bacterium | reverse complement strand
GTCTCCAAATACTACTGGAGCACTCAAAACCCTGAGCCCATGATCTCCTCCTCCACTGCCTACTCCATCCCAAGCCAAAGTCGGTTTCTTCTCGTAGATGCTACCTTAGGGTCCATGCACTTAAAACTTCCCCCTGCAGCCCTCAATGCGGGCCAATCCATCTTCCTTCAACGACTGGATACATCAAACTCTTCAAGCGTGAGTATCTACCCTTCAAGTGGCGAAGATCTGGGATCGGAAAACTCCACCCTCACCAGTGCTGCATTGACCCTCCAAAACCCCATTCTTCACTTCACCTCGACTACCACCTCCTCCACCCCGCCTACTTACTACTGGAAGTTTGATTCCATCATCAATTACCGAGGAGACCTAGGCTATAACTCAGGCTACTATACGACCCTAAACACCGCCTGCGTGGGCTCAGGACCCATTGCTAGCCTCGACCCCACCATCAGTAGCCAATACGTCGGTGGCGTCTACATCGATTTGGATCGCAGCGCCTTAGGACCCCGTGAAGACCTCTTGCTCAACCTCACTTTTTTTCCTCTCGATCAGTCCAATCAAAAGATGAACCTGAGTTCACTCAGTGTGAGCGAAGCAGGCTCCCTGCGAGTGCACCTGGTTCGAACGGGACACTCAGCCGATGTCGTCCGCTCCATTAACCAACCTCGTATTTTGACCTACGGAGCCACCGATCAATACCCAAGATCAGTTGACACGCTTGCTATTCTTGCACCTCCGACGGGCCAAATTCAGCAAGCTCAAGTCCTCATTCCCCTCTCCATCGACCCGGCTATTGATCGAATTCATATTCAGCGCATCTCAGGAAGCATCATCTTCATTGATGCCACGCTCTATCGAATGGGGTACCGCTAAGCTTCTGAATTTTAGGAACTTTTCTATGTCCAAATATCAGACAGTGTCAAAGGCCTCATCACCCAGAGTCAAAATGAGATTTTCTTCATTGCTTAAGCCCACTTACTCTCTTTCTTGTGAGAACCACTCCCTAAAGTGTCTATTTCTTGAGCACTTCAAGACCCAAAAAAGAACTCAAAAATCCTTTCAATTCGAAAATGATTTATTTTTGTAATTTAGTATAAATTTTGCATATCTAGAACCCGAATACTAATCAGAGACTGATCAATTAAGGCCTCATAAAAAAAGGACTGAATGATTTGAGAATCATCCCGGTTTTTAAAAGAAAGGACCTCCCCCGTGCCTTCTCGACCTGCGCGTCGAGAAGCCTCCGCCTATTGCCTTTTTTTGCCTCATGCTTAGTGCTTGTGCTTCAATCCGGCTGTACCAATAACCTCAGGGTCATGAATTTTCTCAGTAGCTTGACCGCACCCACCCCGTCTGCCCAAGCCCCCACAAACAACGAAACCGTGAGCTTCGTCTTAAGCCGGGTTTTAAAGAATAACCTGAACCCAACGGGCACCTTGGATCTCGTGGGGGATGGGAGTGGAACCCTAGGCAGCATCTGTCAAAACACAGGATCCAGTTCAAATTCGAGCAATAGCTGCACCTGCGTGTATACCTACTCCTCCCAAAGCTTACCCAACCAGAAAGTCGAGGTCCCTGTCATCTACACAGAAACGGACCTGGTTCGCTGCAACTATGGCACCTTAGCCAGTGACGTGACTTCTTTTAAAGTCTCCATTCACCTCACCACAGCCGATCTCTACAGCAATTCAGTCCTATTTACCTTCAGTGGAAATGGCAACACGCTGGACACCACTCAAAGCAGTAGTTTTTTACAACCCAAGCGCTTTCAATGTAGTGATATCCTCACTGTAGGCTACCTCTTTGATCCCAGCGTCTATGATCCTTTTCAATCAGAAAACTATAAGATCACTTATCCCTTGGATTTTTACTTCACCAATCCCGGTGGCAATCTCGCCGTTTACTCCGCAGCCTACACGCTCACCGGCAACCCGGGGCTTGCCAACTGGAGCTGCCCTCCCATACCCGAACCCAGCCGTTACTTAAGCAGCTCGGCTAATAATTTTCACGCCACAAAAGATGACTTAAGCTACTACAATGAAAAGAACCACTCCAATCTCTTCATTTACAGTAAAGGAGCTCTCCCCACCGGACTTCCCGCAAACTCAAAGGTGATTTACCCTCCCCCCTCACATTCCCCCTCAAATCCTCTAGCTTCAGGAGAAGTGGATCGCTCCACGTTTTACCTAGCGAAACAACCCTCCGGCGTTTTTGGTGTTCCCGTGAACGCGTATGTTGCCCCTGGCATCAACACTCTGACGGGATCAAGCTCAGGAGGCTTTCCACCTCCTCCTCTTGGATACGGGGCTCGCCCTTCATTCACAGGCACCGGTCAGGAAACTTGCCCCGATTCGTCCGTTAAGATTCCCTCGGGTTTTCATTGGATGAAGCTTTGGTTGTTTCGAACCAGCCTTCCTCAACGATCCATCTACTACCCCGGCTCAGGGGGAACCAACCCAGGTCAGTCCTCCTCTTTGCTCCAGATTTCTGGGATCTACTGCAATCCGGGAAACTGGAGGGCTGACCCCAATATTACGAGTGGTTCCAAAATTATTCCTGTTTTCGAAGGATGCCCACGAGACGTTGAGGAGAGCGACCTGGATCAGACTCGAGTTTCAGCCTCTCTGTCGATCAAAGGCGTCATCAATCAAGCAAAAGCGGGCGGCCCGCATTTTCTAGCCGATCGCATCTTATCCACTCGCCAGTGCGTGAGACTTAATGCCTTTTCTGGAGATATGACTCAGAGTGGGGCTTTCCCCTATCTAACCAACTACTACAATAATTATAAGATAAGAGGAACATTTCTAACTCCCTGCACGAATGGACCTGGTTTTGCTTGCGGAACCGAAAAAGAAGACCGATGGGCCACTTGGGTTCTCAATGAAAACGCAGCGGCTCCAGACTTGGATGCTTTTGGAGTCGATTCTGGACAAACATCAGGCTATCTCAATGCCCTCAAATATGGCTGTAAGGCCTCCCCTCTGGTGGACCCGCTGAACGTCTGCTCCACCTACATGAGCCCTCAGACCTATGGAACCCCAAAAACAGCTCCAGCGGCTCCTTTTTCCATGAACGTCACCTCTCAAGCATTAGACACAGGATCGGCCCGATTTGACTTTCTTTTTGTGGTCACTCCTCCCAGCATCATGCTCGCTGACATGCAAAACGGAACAGCAGCCAGCCTCCCCTATCAACCCTATCGCTTCTACACGGATACCGATTGTCAAGAAATCGGAACCAACCAGCCATCCAGGGATCCCGATGCCACTTATGCCCTCGACCCCTCACGCTGTAACCCCATGAACGCGATGACGACTTTTGGATTAAAATTGCATGATGTGGGAAGCAACGGAGATCCCCCAGCTGATGACCCAGGTCGAAACGGAATATTTCCAGTGTGTGTATTACAGCCGGATTAAACTTTTTTTAGTTATTAAATTGAATTAAAATAGAGCAGACACCGATCGAATTTCATCAAGAAGCACAGGAGCCCAAGAGGACTTTTTTATGAAATGGACGCAACCTCTTCCAACCCGCACTGAAGCTTTCACCTTAAAGCTCTTGGGAATCCTCTGCGCCCTTTTCGTTTCTGCATGCACCAACTCGCTGCTGAGCAATCTATCCAGAAACGTCATGAGTGCCTCTCCACTGACCACTCCTTCTTCATCCCCCACATCCACACCCATAGCCGTCTCACTGGATCAATATGTCATTTCCTCTGCCAGCGTGGCTTCAGGCTCCACCTCGGGAAGCGCACCCTCTTTTGCTCTTTTTTTTGATACCGTAAAATCCACCACGCCCGTCACCACCCATTGCAATACCAGTAGCTCAGGACTCACGCCCAAGCCCTGCTTTTGTCAGTTCAGCTGGTCTGAGATCAACGCCAGCAGTGGCGCATCGCTTGCGATTCAAAGAAACGTTCAAACCAGTCTCACGCAAGTCCAACCCGCTTTAGTCATTTGCAGCGCTCCTTCAGTCTACAGCTCAGAGATCATTGACGGCACCCAGATCAAAGTATCTCTAGTTGCAGGCTCCGCGAATCCAGATCTAGGCACATTCAGCGTCAAACCCTATCTCTATACCAAGTCAGCAAAAAGCGTCTCAGGCTCCTTTCAAGACCAAAAGGGAAACATCTTTGACAACATTGTTCACTACTCCTGCTACAATAAGTTCAAAAAAGGACTTGCGATCCAATCTAAGCGCTACATCCAGAGCAACTCCAACACCGGAGACCAACAGGCCATTCTGTATGGTTCAGCCTTCTGCCTACTCAAATCCGGAGCCGCAGCCAGTATCTCCGAGTCTTGCCCGAATCTGGGAGAAGCCAACTTCTCTTCCCAAGCCTATTACTTTAACCTCTACATTCGGAACAGCGAGAAGGGGGACATCAATCAATTTAATGACGGATACGTTTGCCCCCTTGTTCAAGAACCGCTGGAGGCCCCCATCGGATCATCCGTTGTTGGAACCAGCAATCAGTTTTGGCCCGGAGATAAGACTTTTGCGCTGGCGCTGAGCCCCTCAGCCGACTTCAGTGTCGGTGTGCAGGCCAACACCAAACTCTCAGGCGGTCTGGGAGATCCCACCGCAGGAAACTCGCAGTGCTTCCCGACTGCAAGCTCAAACGGAGGAAACAGCAGTGCCAATACGAATTCTGTAGTCAGCTCCTGCTTAGGATTTGCAGCCCCAGTGAGCTCCGATGGCTCTTGCCCCTACATCAAAGGCAGCTCAGGACAAATCATTCAGACCTTCCGCTTGAGGCGCTTTGTGGCCCTCTACCCTCGCGTCTTTGACACGGGAGGAAAGCCCATGAGTCATCGCCAAGCCATTGACACCATCTACGTCTTAGATCGCCCTGTGGCCTCCTCTTCCGGAACAACCAATCCTCTGAAGCCTTACACCATGCTGGGACCTAAGCCCTGCCCCTTTGCGTTCTTTGATCGAAACGATGTCACCTACGATACGACGACCGCAACAACGAGCAGTCAATCCATGCCCCTGGGCTATCGAGCCACCAATGACACCCGATGGATCACAGGTGACGGTAAAGCCAACAACGAGGGCACGAATATTGACGGCATTGAGTTTCCCAACGAAGATTCAGAAACCTCCTGCTCAGCCACTCTCCCGTTTTTAAGCTCCGATAAAACACGCTTTTTCATGACCACAGTCAACAAGAAGATGGCCACCACTCGGTTTAAGCACCTGTTTATCCGCCCATTTCAGCCGTTTACGCCTCATTACGAAGAGGATACGGATTTTAGGGCCTGCGCCCCTCAGGCGAAGCCATTTGTGGACCCCCCCCTGCACTTTGCAACCTCTTCTTCAGGCTCCAATCACGCCTGGTGCGCTGAGTCGTACCCCACTCAAAACACCAATATCGCCTCCCTTGACCCACCCCTCACCCCCAGCGCAAACCCCATTACTCCACTGGGCCTTGTTTCTCCTTATACCTCTCACCTGAGCAAGCGCAATGGCAACACACCCGGTGTCCTGACTGCTTGCACGGCCACCGCGCTTTCAATCCCCACGACGAACTACAGCTACCCCAGTGCCGCTGCCAATCAACCAATCGCTTACGCACGCCACAGCAATCTCACTCCTTACCCCAAGTCGAACTCCACCACGAACGCCAGCACAACGTGCGATCGAACTGTAGCAATGACCAATGAAGCCGGCTGGACTCACTTCCCCCTTCTTGCTCCAGAAGCGGATGTGGAACGCGGAATCAGGGCCGATTCCAGCTATAACTGCACCATCACCTACGACAATCAAGCCGGCAAGGCGGCTTTAGGAAAAACCCCGCAAGAAGGCTGCTGCGTCATCGATCAATCCGGTACCCCCCTTAGCATCGTCGGAGACTCTCATCTGGAACCCTCCCAAGGGACTTGTCTTCCACCCTCGTATTGAGATAGGCACACCCCATGACATTTGCCACACGCACGCTTGAAATCCACTCCCCGGGCTTGCGTTTCGACCAGGTTCTTCTCTGCGAACTGAAGCTCGAGTACCCCTGCATCAGTCGGGCTTGGCTAAAAAAACAATTCCAAGCCGGTCGGATCCGGATCCAAACTCAGGTGGCCAAACCCTCGTTACTTTTAAACCCAGGCCTCCTTGAAGTCCAACTCAGCAATGACCTTCTGGACGAACTGAAAAACCTGGAGACGCCTGCCTTAAAATCCTGGACTCCACCTCCTGCTCAGATCTCCATCCTGCATGAAGACGATCAACTTCTGATTCTCAACAAACCCGAAGGACTCCCCTCAGTTCCCCTGGATCACTCCGACACCCCAACGGCTGTTGGGCTCGCCCTAACCCACTGCCCAGCCCTGTGCTCAATCGGAAGATCCCCCTTTGAGTCAGGCCTTGTGCATCGTTTAGACACGGGCACAAGTGGCCTTCTTGCTTTTGCTAAAACCCAAGACGAGTACCAAAGACTTCGCTCCATCTGGAAAACCGGGCAAGTGAGGAAAATCTATCGCGCCTGGGTGACGGGATCTGAGCCCTTTCCCCCTCTGCCGCACCCCATTCAAACGCCCCTGGCTCACTCCAAAAAATCCTCAAAAAAAATGATCGCCTGGACCCCCGAACGCGCCCACCAAGCACGCGGAGGAGCCCTTCCCACTCAAACGCTAATTCAATCAATTGAGGCTCAAGTTTCAAGCGGATTGACTCCCGAAAGGAGCGCTCGATTCGATCTTCAGATTCAAATTCAAACCGGGGTGAGACACCAGATCCGATGTCACTTGAGTCTCTTAGGCTACCCCATTTTAGGAGATCCAGTGTACGCTGGCAAACCTGCCTCACGCCTTTTTCTTCATGCCTTTGAATTGATTCTTCCCACCGCAAAAGGATCTCTCCTTGCGCTTCAAGCCCCTCTGCCGAACAACTGGAGCAATCCGGATGAGGTCAAACCCACTGCACTTAAATCCTGAGAAACGTAATGGAATAAAAAACCATTCCCGAGCAGAGTGGCGAGTCACCATACCCACTAGCGTGGGCATTGAAGCACTGAGTAGAAAAGTTGGGCGTTGCGCCCGTTAGTGTACTGCCCGTCCGACTCAGTTGAAACACCGAGAGCGCGGAATCCGAGGCAAGAGGTAAGAAAAACTGCTTCGTCATAACTCCCGTACCCATTGTCTGCGCGGAGCTGTAAATGGGGGGAACCAAAAGCAGAAATGGCTGAAGAACCTCGGTGGGAGTCCGCTTTAAATAAGCTCTCCAGGTAAAGTCCGAGCAAAACTCAGGGGAGAACACCCCTCCGGTTAAACAACTCACTGGATTGGTGGGCGAGGAACTCAGACTTGAAGCCGTGTACTCGACGGTCACTAAGATATTTTCTGACGTGGCTAAAACAGAGGGACTGCGATTAAAAATAGCACGAATATAGATCCCATCACTTGCTCCCCCCACCCCCAGTGAGGAACCCAAACAATCCCACTCACTCACCCGAAACTGATTCAGAGGGGCACCACAGTTGAAGCTAGAGGCCCCGCATGCGGCAGGATTCGTACAACACGTTGGATTGGAATTACTCTCCGCTGCGGTCACAAAATTGGCACAATGAGGATTGGGGGCAGCGAGGTTAGCAGAACCACTCACTCCCACCTCCAGTGAGGAAATCCATTTCGGCCAATTGGTTCCCGTGGGTCCATTGAGCTCCAGAGCGGCTCCGTCAGCGGAGTACACTCGAACGGCTTGAAGACCCGAGCCCACCGCATTGAGGGTCCCTGAAGCCTGGGGAGGATCAAAACTGGCCGCACCCGTGCTTTGGAAATAAAAGCGAGCTGACTTTGAGCTCACCGCAAGCGTCACACTAGGAGAAGGAGAAGCGGTGGGAAGAGCACTGGCCACCGTCAGATTATTCGTTGCCTGAGGAGCGGGAAACACGCAGGCCGTAGCCCAAGCCAAGCCTGCTCCGAGCATCATCCAATGGACTTCTCTTCTGAAGGAGGACTGTCCACTCCCTTGCATTCTTCTATTGTAACCTATTTTAAACACCTCTGTTAGTGTATAATCAATCATCACCTAAGGGAGCTTAAGCCATGATTCTTATGATGATTTATGCAGCCGGAGTCATCGGAGCAGGAATTCTTTTTGCTCACCAACCTTACGCTCCGGATGCCACCCCCATTTTTGAGAATAATAATTCTGAACTCGCCGATGAAGGGGAAGATCTAAAAACTGACAAAGCCCTAGCTGAAAAACAAAAAAAAGAAGCAGAACTCTTCGCCCCTTATCGCTCAGGGCTCCATCTGAACGCCCAAGGGGGAATCGCCCTCATGAATTACTCTCAAACGGGAATCCCTGACTTCTCTCAGCGATCCGGGTACTTCCACGGAAGCATCAGGCTCCTGGTACCCCACTGGAGGATGGAGGCTCGCTCCCGTTTCAATCTCACCCATAGTACAATGAGCACGAACCGAAGAGGAGTGGAGGCTTTCTACTTCGATGCCACAGCCGAACTGGGATACTCCCTGATTCAAAACCGCTTTTTAAACCTCAATGTCTTTGGCGGAGTGGCCTATTCGGAACTCACCGGCACGAATCAGATCTTAGGCTACCCTGGCCTCGTGATCACCCCCACGATCTACCCTGAGATCAGCTTCCACCTCTGGGATCGAGTGAGCCTTGATGCCAGCTATCGATTCCTCTACTTAGGACGCCTTTTGGACTCCTCACAGCTCCAAACCGTGGCCTCGGTTGGCCTCCACGTGATTTTAGGAAAAACTCACTCCCTCTCCACCCGCCTGGAGAGAAACACATTTTACTACCTTCTGAACCCCACCACCTTAATCCAGTATGACGCCGTAGCCCTGACTGCAGGGTTCACTTTCTGATTCGGGCTCACCTCGGAGCAAGTCCCTAAATTTACTTGAAAACTCAAGGTTTAAAACCCAAAGGCAACGGATCCAATCCCCCCCCCTCAAGTCATCACTCAACTTTATCTTCCATCCTTCCGATTCCTCTCGAGTGAGACTCCACTTTCTTTTTCAGATCCATCCGATGCTTCGCCGCGGCGTACTTGCCCTGGTGGCTTTCGGAGTTTTCAGCAGCTGTGTCGAGACCCCCTCCGGGAATCAAGCCTATGACGCTGTTGGAAGACCGACCTTAAGCCAGGTCTCCGTTTCAGAAAATTTCCTGATTTTAAGTGGCTCGCACTTGGATTTCATTAGCCAAGTGACTCTGAATGGCTTGAATCTGACCGCTCCGTTCACCGTCCTCTCTCAATCGGAAAGTGCTTTAATCGCAACGCCAGAATCGGAACTCCATCTGAGCGTGAGCACGGTCTATGAACTCAAGCTGACAAACGACAATGGATCCTTCTATTTTTACCTCTCCACAGAGGCCCAATTACCCGAGCCTTATAAAAAGGTTGCAAGTCCCTACTACTGGAACCTGTGGAACAGTGGAATCGGATCTCAAGGAGGCTCCCCCGAACGCCTTGACATTGGAGGGGATTTGTTTTTACGAGGGCAAGCAAGCACCCCCTTGACTGAGACTCCTCAAGCCATGGTGAGCTTATTGAGTTATAACTACGGGATCGCCAAGAAAACCTCGGGAGGCTTAATCCTCTATTCGAGCCATACGACAGACTTAAGCTTAGGAGTGATCCGCCCCAATATCCCATGGCCTTACAGTGGTGGAGGAAACCCCTACCTACTCACCGAGGCTTATTACTCCGATAGCCTCCTGGTTCACAGCTCCGGTCGAATTGGAATTCACACCCCCACACCCGATGAAGAACTGACGGTTTCCGGAGGCACAGCTCTCTCGTCACCTACTCCTGAAAACGGATCTCTTTTAATCCGCACCCCGACCTCACCCACCCTCACTGACTTAAGCGTGAATCCTGCGGGACGGGCTGGGGAAATCTCGGGACATGGATCTCAGGGGACCACCAATGATTCTGGCTTTTTAAGATTGAGTGCAGGGGGAGGAACCCAATCCAGTTTTAAAACCCTCCTGGAAATCACAGGCAGCTTCAGTGAACCCGAGATGGACCGCACCCTCCGCTTTGCCCGTGGATCAACTGAGTGGGCTCGGCTGGATTCAAACGGTCACCTAGGGATCCGAAGTGATTCCCCCAAAGCGTTCATCGATGTTCGTGCCGTCAACACCACGGTTCCTCAATTCGCGTTCACCTCATCCAGTGGTGGCTACAGGCACTTCATTCGCACCCGTCACTCCACCGATGAGTACCTCAGCGGAAACGGCATCGACTTTTTCCTCAATAATTCAGCAACACCCCAAGCCTCTCTCGCCCCAGATCCTCTCGTAGGAAGTCTCACCACAAATCAAATGAGTCTGAGTGTCACGGCTGCAGGCGTCGGTATTTTTTCTCGAAATCCACAAGCCTCCCTGGATGTTCAAGGGACCGTTCACCTTCCTGCACTCAACGCCACCGAAGCGCCTGAAAACGCAGGGAGTCAAGTTCTGATTGGAGAAACCACCCAAGTTCCCTCAGGGGAAAAAGCCGACCTCACCATTGCCCAAGCCTCCACTGCAACCCTCGCTCCGTTTTTAGTAGCGGGCTCAAAAACTCCCTGGTTTCAGGTGAAGTTCTCAGGCACGGATCCTCGTGTGATCATTGGATCCACGACAAGCGATCAATACCCCCTCCAAGTCTCCTCCACGGGCTCAGATGATCCCACCAAAACCGTAATCAAAGCCACTGGGAAGTTTAAATGCCTCGCCAAGGTTTCCACATCAGACCGCCGACTGAAAGAAGAAATTGAACCCATCTCTGAAGCGACCGCTCAACAGTTTTTAGAGCGATCAAATCCCGTCTCATTTCGGTGGAAAAAAAATCAAAAAAAGACCTATGGTTTTATCGCTCAAGACTGGTTAGCCGCTGAATTTCCACTTCTCGTTCACCCAGAACCAGCCCCTGAAATGAAGGAAGAGCGGGACCCAACTGGGATCATCAGCCCAGCGCAAACCGTATTCACCATCCGACCAAGCCAAACTCAGGTCCTCCTTTTAGCCGCGACAAAAGTTACGCTTCAAAAAAGCCGGGATCAAAAGAAAATAGAGCAAGAAGGCTTCTCTCAAACTCACCACAGGTTTCAGGGACTTGATCAGCGTCTCCAAGAGACCGAGGTCCTCTTCTGCCGCCACTTTCCGGAGGACCCCGAGTGTCGATGAACCCTTTTTCTAACCCCCACTTTTGCCTCAAGAAGTTCATGATCTTGAGCCTCATGATCCTCTTGGGTTCTGAAGAACCCAGCTTAGCCACCCTCCCTCGCTCGACCCCACTCTCAGACTCAAAGACCCAAAAGTACTTTTTACCTCCGCCGCTACCGCCGCCTCCTTTGAACTCCCTAAAGCGACCTCCCCGTGGCGACCAAACGAGGCCCAGAAATCACTCCCGCTGGGGACGACTTTTGATCCCTGAAACCTGGATTTTATCCATAGCCTACGCCTCCCTTTCCACCGAAGAAATCTGGGATAGGTACAAAGAAAGTATTTCAGCATGGGCTAAGGCCTCCGCCACGGATTCTCAAGCATCTCGCTTCATCCAAGTCATTTCTGATCCTCGATCGGATCACACTTTAGTTCTCAACTCCTATGTGCAACTTTTAAAAGAATTAGCTCCCCATCACCCCCTCATCCCCTCGGTTGAAGCCTACCGAGATCAACTCAACCAACCAACAGCCCTGAAAGCTTATGCAGGATTAACCCAAGAGTTCACAAAAACACTGAATAGCGATCCGCTCAAACCCAGCCGAGATTCACTCTCAGCAGTTGCCCAGCAGTGCGCCTCTCATCGTCCTGACCCCGAGTTGATTGCCCAGCACTACTCAACCTTCCTCACGACCTACTCTGAGCATTTGAAGCAGCCTGAGAAACCCTCTGCACACCCCATAGAAAAACCTGAAAACCCCATTGAAACGGCCATAAAAAGCGTCGAACAGATCAATCATTCCACTCCCCGTGCACTCCTCTCTTCGTCGTGCCCCGTACTCAGCGAAGAACAAGCGGCGCTTCGGATTCAACGAGCTTTTCGTGCGTTTCAACGAAACAAAAAGAAAACCCCATCTAACCAAGAGCCTGAGCACGACCCTGAAATCAAAGCCATCACAGCCAAACTCAAAGATCAGAATCAGTCATTTATTTTAAATGAGCTGATGAAACTGAACCTCACCCAGCTCGACCCAAAAGATAAAATCATCATTGGAAATCGGACTTTCTACACAACAGGAATCCTCGAAGGTTCACAACGACCTCACGTCATTCTCTACACAGAAATTGAACATGAAGGTCAAAAGCTATTTGTTCCCCGATTGTTCTATAAATCAAGAAGTGACGGTGGATGGAGATCCTGCCCACAAATTACAGAACATGGATATTCAAAAGGAAATAAAATTCATTACACTCAAGAAACCAAGCCTCACCAAGACATTATTCATGCTCTCCAAAAACTTGAAACCCGACCCAAAGAGCGCCTCACAGAAGACCAAGAAAATGAAGTCTATTCTCATTTTTACTGGCCCGACCCAAACTCGAAAAACGAGCTCCATCCTTTCCGAAGAAACTCGAACCACTTTAAAGAAGAATCAAAGAATCAAGCAGAAAGCCAACTCCTGAAGATCTTCCAAGAGTGCACACCAGGAGATTGCTTTGAGTGTGACCTTGCTCAAGACTACGCCAAGGCTACAAGCAACCCTCTTGGACGTTCCCTATTAACTCAAGCAACAGACCTGATGTGTGCCCGTATTTTTTCTAACTCGACTTTTAAAAGTATTGAAGATCAACCCAAAAAGAACTTCACCCACTACATTGAAACTCTCAATCAACGCTTCAACGACGAAGCGATCCAAGGATTTATCCCGAACTTCAATCAAGCCCCCGATCGGACCTACCGATTTGATCACAGTCTCTTGGGTGAAACCACAGTCCAAGTTTTTCACAGTTCTCTGAACGGAAAGCCCTTAGAATGGCATATGGCGAAAGACCAAGAAGGTCGAGTTTGGATTGAGAGAATTAGGAACCCTCAAAACCGCATCAACTCCTATGGAACCGACGAACAAGTGCTCGATAGCGGAATCCTCACGAACAAACCTCTGGAGTACACCAGTCAAGCCAGGGCACTCCTCTTGGGTTCAGAAAAAAGAGAATTTTCCAAGGATCCGGATTACGTCGATATCACCCCAATTCTGAGTCAACTTTTGCCCATTCGTCAATTCATAGAAGCCGAGCAGAAGCGATCCCTCAAAAGCCCCCGCAGCTCAGAAAGTGGCAACCCCGTCTCAAAGCACAAGCCATCTAGCGACGATTTCAACATCCAGGCTAACTGAAGGAAAAAAACAAAAAAAATCAAGATTTCCGATACTTAAAAAATTCAATTTTTTTCCCAGTTTTTCCGAAAAAACGATGTGCGAACAAAAATTTCGCTTCAAATTCCTCTTGTTGCTCTGACGCTGCTAGGATTACTCCTGTGTGGGAGTGCCAGGAGTTTTGCTGATACCACCTTCCCCATCATCATGGACAGCACCTTGCCTGATCCCTACACCAGTGCCAACAGCCAATTTTATCCGTCCCTAAAAAACGCAGGAATCGGAACTACCAATCCAAACGAGCGCCTTGACGTTCAAGGGGATTTAAGAGTGGGAGGTCAGTCCGTGTTTTATACCGGTGACCCCAACTCCCAGCAAGCGATGATCTCGCTTTACAACTACAACTATGGGATTGCCAAGTTCACAGGGCTTGGAACCCGAGTGTTCACCAGCAATCAAAGCGGTGAAGACTTAAGTCTTGGAAGGATCACGACGCTTGTGAACTGGCCCTATGATGGTACAACTCCCGCTTATCTGAGTGTAGAAAGCGGATTCACTCCTGATCTGACCATCTCAAGTCTCACGGGCTATGTCGGCATTAAAACGACCAATCCATCCATGCCATTGGACGTTTTAGGAACCCTCCACTTAGACTCCACAGCCTCGAATCAAGCCTCCCTCCTCATCAACTCCGGATTAACCTCCAGTGACCCTCGACCCGCCATCAGCTCCTTGCGGATTCCTGGGGAAATCTCAGGCTACTCCGGCACAGGCCCCACCGCCGATGATGGATTTCTAAGACTCAGCGCAGGCGGAGGATCAAATGCCGCAAAAAAAGTATTCATAGACTTAAGCGCCTACTCTAGTGTGACGGATATGAACGGAATCATCCGCTTCGGTAGAGGCTCCTCGGAATGGATGCGATTGAACTCCCAAGGCTACTTAGGGATAGGAACCCAGACACCGCTTGGGCAAATTGACATCCAGTCCGGCTCCAATGCTGCTGGGAGCGATGGGTACCCCGCTCTTGCCTTGCAGTCAGAAAGCGGAGGATTTCGGCACTTCATTCGATCTAGACATAAGAATGCCAATAATGATTCTGGAAATGGCAGTGATTTTTTTCTCAACTCCAGTGCCACAAGCGGCGGTTCGACGACACCCGGCACGGGAAATACCCTGGGCCTTTCCATCACCGCCGCAGGGGTGGGCGTCCAAAAGAAAAATCCTGATGCCAAACTCGACGTCAATGGCACGGCTCATTTTCCAGCCCTCAATACCGACGCCGCTTCAGAAAATGGGGGCAGCCAAGTTCTGATTGGAAATTCCAATGACGTGCCCACCGGAAAAGTCGCCTCACTCACCCTGGCCCTTCCCTCCGGAGCGACGATCCCACCGTTTTTAATCTCCAAGGGATCCACCCAGCTTTTTAAAATCACAGAAGCAGGATGGGTCAGTATTGGGAGCGATGCTAATCCCTCTTTTCCTCTCCAAATCGACGCCGTAGACAGTCTGATCAATTACACTTCCGTAAACGCCCAAGGTAAGATCAAAGCCTCAAGCTTTAATGAAACCTCCGATCGTAGACTCAAAACCGATATCCAACCCATTGATGAGCAAGTGGCTTTGCACTTCGTGGAACAGGTTCAGCCCAAACGATTCAAATGGAAGCACAGCCAGGAAACTCAGTACGGGTTAATGGCTCAAGATCTTCTCCGCTTAGGATTTGACACGATGGTCTCAAAAACCCCGTCCCCCAACCACCCCGACTTAGTGGAGACTCAGGATGAGCACGGCTTCATCAGTCCCGCCGGCGTTCAATTCTCCGTCAACTATGATCAAATGAGCCCCCTCATGCTTCAAGCCCTAAAAAGCATCTCTCGCCAAATGAAACAAGATCACCAAGACCGAGAAAAGGAAATCAAGCACCTTCAAGCGGAGCTTGCGCTGAAAGAAAAACGGCTCCAAAAACTTCAAGACCGACTTTGCCGGTACTTCCCCACTGATCCCTTCTGTGTGGTCTCCCACTTAAGCCACTCAGAAAGTCCCAATTGGCCTCATAGAAATCGCTCAGAGAACTCGGAATTTTGATAGGTAAACAGCTTCTTCTGCGTATCGACTTCCGTCTCAACGTTCACCGGGCGCTTCCAAATCTCACTTAGGGCTCTCATGGTCTCTCGTGACCACTTGACGTCCAAATCCAAGCCTTGGTGTTTGTGAAGCAACAGCAGCTCCCCTTTGTTCTGAAAATTCCCATCCACCACATAGATGAAGGGCTGCCCTAAGTTGGTGAGCTGAAAAAGGAGTTTTTCTTTCACCTTTTTAAAATCCCGATCTGCGATTTCGTACTGATTCGTTCTGCGATTAAAGGCATAGGTGTACAGCTGAAAGCGCTCGACGAACTCTTCGGTGAGGTACTCATCAATGAAGGTCACATCATTGCAGACCCGCCTAACCTCAAAAATCTTCTTCTGTCCTAGGCCTAGCTTTTGATCCCAATTGGCCTTGGCTCTCATGTCATCACACTCATCGTACTGTTTTCCGAACTTCCCGCGATTCCAGCGGTCTTCAATGTCTCGAAACAGTTCAATGCCCACTTTATAGGGATTAATCCGACCCGGCTGCATGGCCAGGGTGCCTGCGTGGTGATCACAGAAATCAATGATCTCAGAATCTTTCAACGCTTTTTCAGTCATGATGCGAGAATGCCAATAGGAGGCCCAGCCCTCGTTCATGATCTTCGTCTGGGCCTGAGGGGCAAAGTAATAAGCCTCATCCCGAAGCATGGATAAAATATCCTGCTCCCAACTCTCCAGGGGCGCGTACTGAAGTAAAAAAGCCAGCACATCCTTCTCCGGTGAAGGAGGGTTCTTCTTGGTTTTTCGAGCCTCCTGATCCAGACGCTTTCTTTGTTCCTCTAAGAACTCCGGAGGATTCATGTACTGCTCCATGTAGGGGCGATCCGTTCGGATTCTCCCGACCCGAGCCGAAGTCTCTGCCTCAGCCTCATCCTGAGCTGAGCCTGAGCGCTTGACCCCTGAAAACGGCAAGTAGGGATCAATGAGATTCTCAATGGCTAAGCAGGAATCAATGAAGCCCTCCACTTTGTCCTGACCATAACGATCCATATAATTTCGGATCTTCACGGCGTGATTGGCCATTTGATCGAGCATTTTGCGATTCGTTTTGGAGAACCAGGTGTTGTTTTTGAAAAAATCCACATGCCCAAAGACGTGGGCCATCACTGTCTTCTGATCCACGATATTATTGGACTTCATTAAATAGGCATAAGATGGGTTCGTGTTAATCACCATCTCGTAGATCTTTTGTAAGCCCCACGTGTAGCCTTTGGAGAGCTGATCGTAATCCATCCCAAAGCGCCAATGAGGGTAGCGAACCGGAAAGCCGCCTAACGCCGCCAGGGAATTGATTTGATCCGAATCGACCATTTCAAAGATGACATCGAAGAAGTCCAGTCCATAGCCTTCGGCGTACTTTCGGATCTGATCCCGGATCTTCAGCAGTTCAGGAGGTAACTCGCTACTATAAAAATCACCCTGAGCCATATGGTTATTTCCCCTTGCCGAGAAACTCTTTAATGGATTGAAGAATTCCCTCTTTGTTTTCAATCTTAGAGAGAATCACGGAGTCATGCTGCACACCAAAGTGCTCCCTTAAGTCCTTATAAAACTGTCCGGAACCGTATCGAGACTCCACTTGACCGTAACAAAATACGTTACACACCTGAAGCAAGGACTTCTCCAGAAGGTCCAGACAAAACCGCGTATCCTCTCCCGACCAATTATCCCCGTCTGAGAAGTGAAAGGGATAAATGTTCCAATCCGAAGGGGGATAATCCGTCTCAATGATTTTTTCACACAGCTTGTAGGCTGAGCTAATGAGGGTTCCTCCCGACTCCCGCGTTTTAAAGAAGGTCTCCTCATCCACCTCTCGCGCCGTGGCATCATGGATGATGTAACGAGTTTCAATCCCTTTGTACTGGGAGCGAAGCCAAGTATCGATCCAAAACGCTTCGGTTCGAACGATCTCCTTTTGCTCATCCCCCATCGACCCTGAGACGTCCATCATATAGATAATTACGGCGTTGTTCTCGTGGCGAACGGAGGTTTTCCAGGAGCGAAACCGCATGTCTTTTCGAATGGGGATGATGACGGGTTGATCGGGATTGTAGACGCCTGAGGCAATCTGGCGCCTGAGGGTCTCACGAAAGGTGCGCTTAAAATGCCTCAAGGAGTTGGGCCCTGAGTTGGCAATGCCCGTGTACTTCTCCGTCTTGGATTTGAGCGTCTTATGGCCCCGGGGCTCAATCTTAGGCAACTCCAATTGCTCACCTAAAATATCAGCTAACTCCTCGACGCTTAAATCCACCTCAAGCGAGTGCTTCCCGGGTTGATCGCCTGCTTCCCCTTGACCCGGCTCAGGATCCCCCTGACCAATCGGATCCCCGGGATTACCCTCTCCCTGACCCACGCCACCCTGATCCCGATCTCCGAAGCGGAAGCGTGGGATGTCAATCTGCGGCAAGGGGATACTGACTAAGTCCTTCCCCTTGCGCCCGATCATTTCCCCATGGGTGACGTATTTTTTGAGATCCTGCTTGATCTTCCCTTTAACAATCGATCGAAACCGGGCGTGATCACGCTTAATATTGTAGATCATGTCCGTTTTTTCACGTCCCCTCTGGCAAAAATACTGGCCACAAAATTCAGGACATCCGTTGAGCAGATCTCGCAGTACCCGTAGTTCTTCACTAATCGAGTCTTCACCACATCGATCTTCTCCTGGGTGGAGCGATCCACCACGTTAGAAACTAACGAAGTGAGCTTAATGGTGTCTTTTTGATCTTCAAAAAGTTTCAACTCCAGAGCCTTGTGCAGACGCTCATTGGTTTTGTAATCAAACGTACGACCTTCAATGGCGAGCGCTCCAATGTAGTTCATGATCTCACGCCTAAAGTCATCCTTACGACTTTCAGGGATATCGATCTTATCTTCAATCGAGCGCATCAGTCTCTCATCGGGTTCCTCATCCTGCCCGGTGTACTTGTTTTTGACCTTCTCCCGCTGGGTGTAGGCTTTGACATGATCAATGTAGTTCGCACAGAGCTTAGCAATGGAATCCTCATCGGCCGAAATGGCGCGCTGGACTTCATTTTTTACGATATCCTCGTACTCCTGCTTAACCACGGCCAAGAGGTCTTTGTACTCGCGTCGCTTCTCATCGCTTCCAATGAGCGCATGGTTTTTTAATCCCCCATCCAGCTCATTCATCACCATAAATGGATTGACGCAACCAATCTCCCCTCCCTTGTCATTGACGAGAGCATTGGAGATTTTATCCTGAATGTAACGAGGACTGATCCCCTCTAACCCCTCACGAATGGCTTCTTTTCTGAGCTCCTTGACGTTATCTTCAGTGTATCCCGTTAAGGTTTTCCCATCATAGAGTTTCAGTTTTTGAAGCAACGAGAGATTCGCCTTCTTGGGTTGCTCCAAGCGCGTTAAGATG
>JBMSSC010000043.1:0-18965 GCA_049424145.1 Bdellovibrionia bacterium | reverse complement strand
ACCCCCCTGAAGAACTCGAAGGGCTGGTGGTTTTAGATGGAACCTGGAGCCAGGCAAAAACCCTGTGGTGGAGAAACCCCTGGCTTTTGAAACTCAAGCGGGCCGTTCTTGTTCCTCAAACCCGATCCCTCTACCGCGAACTGAGAAAAGAGCCTCGCCGGGAGTGCCTCTCCACATTAGAGGCCATTGGAATGTCTCTTGTGGCCTTAGGTGAACCTCAAGAAACCGAGCAGGAGTTGAACCAGCTTTTCTCCCACCTTTTAGCCAACTACAAAAATCGTTGATCCACTGACCCACTCATTCATCCTAGGCAAAATGCCATGCGTTTTGCCTAGGATGAGGGAAAGCTTAGCGCTTCCCAGGCTTCTGCATCTTTTGAAGCATGTCCATGGCTGCTTTCAGTTGGGCATCCATCTGCGGTCTTCCTCCCCCGCCTCCTCTTTGAGGACCGCGATTCATCCCTTGCATCATGGATTGCATTCGAGCCATGGCTTCATTCATATTTTTTGCCCCTGGAAACGCCATCTTCATCATTTGCTCACTGGCGTCCTTGAGCTTCAGAAAAACAAAAATATTAATTCCCGTTAAAAGAATCACAAATACCCAACTAACAATCATCCAAGTCGACATGCGCGGAGCTTACCTCAGCTTCTAATCCAATGCTATGGCCAAAATGGAGGCAGGGGATCCAAGGGGGAAAAGAGGTTCTTCTCCCCTAAACACCGCTGACACTCCCGCTCGGGTAGGAGCGAGGACTCAATCCGTCCCTCCAGGTTGAAAAAAGCGGAAGCAATCCAACTGCCCAAGAGCTGAAGCATTTGGGGATCTCCCTCAGGAAAAGGAGAAAGGGGAAAGCTCACGCTCAGCTGAGTTCTTGAGGAAAACAAAAACCCCTCTTGAACTCCAGAAAGACGAGCCGAATAGCACTGAAGGCGTCCCACCCCATCACGCGCCTGAAAAATCATCTCTTGGGGCAAGGAGAAAAAGGGTAACTCCTTGCGCATGCACTCAGAAATAGGCTGAGAAGTATCCAGCTCAAAAACGGATTCCCCACGGCCCATAGGCGGCTTCAGCGTCTTCAGTACATAAGTCAGTTTAGGAAACTCCTCGTTCTGTTGCGTCTCCTCCAGGCATTGGCGAAGTGCGGAAAGAGAAACAGACTGAAACCACGTGGACAGGGGCAGGCACTGGGGGTCTAAAACCGGATAAGGGCTTTCAAAAAAAGACTCAGATCGCCCTGAGTCCTGGGCGAGGAGTTGCCTCACCCTCAACGGATACAACAAAAGCGATTTCACCGAATGCGTCTCTGATTTTTGAGCGATGGCACACGCATTGAGAAAAGCAAGACCCATGAACACCCCACTGAGAACCTGACTCCAAATTTTTCTCGTCATCGATCCAGTATAAGCCAGGCATGTCGTTTGCACAATTCCGCGCCGATTCATGCGGCTGATCCCGAGAGCCGCTTAATTTTTTTCTCACCTAGGAGGTTTTTATGAGAAACACACTTGCGCTCCTCACTGCGCTTTGTGTCGGAAGCGTTTTTGCGGGCTGTAATTCCAATTCAGAGAAGAATACGAGTCCTGTGGGTCCGCCCGCACAGGACTCGGGGCTGAATTCAAAATGGGAACTGAAACTTCAGTCCCAATGTCCCGAAGCGGTGAACCATGAAAATTGTGTCGGAGAGTTTGGATTTGCAGTGATGCCGGATGGAACTTATCAAATGGGTCCCGGACCTAAGAATGAAATCCGAACTGGATCTTTAAATGCCGAAGAATTGGCCTCAGTCAATCAGGCGTTAAGCACGATGTTAGCGGGAGTGAGCGCTTCAGAGGAAAAACATGAAAGCATCACGGCAGGAGAAAGTGATGACACAGTGACCTTCACCCGCGCCAACACGCAGGCCGTGCTTCTGAAAACGGCAGGAGCTGATTTTTACTTTCAAAATGTCTCCTCTGAGGAAGCCAAGAGCATTCATCAGATCATCCGAAAATTAGCACTCAAATACTACGCTCTGCCGTTTCCCGATTCCTGTCTCGATGGCGCTCCGCTCGTGCAAAAGCTCCTAAGCTCCGCTCAAAGCTGCGCTACGGACTCTGATTGTATTTACTTGGATGCCACATTAAATCCAATTGCCAACCAGAGCTCGGAGTACGTCATTACTGATGACTGTAGCGTGCTACGCCCCTTGGCCGTGGGCAATTTATCTTCGGTGAAAAAACAAGCCGATCAAATCCTAGAGTCCATCCAAGAACTACGGACGAATTGTGCCGATCGATGGATGCGTGCCGACTGCACTCAGCAGCTCGGGTTTCAGCCCAATAATCGCGCTCCTGTTTGCGCTCTCGGCGTCTGCCAAGCTCCCGCAGGTGCTGTTCAGTAGGGGTGAGACAAAAATCACAATTCAGAGCCCCAGTCATCAGGAAGAAGGAGCGAAGGGAAGCCATCCGGAACTCCTTCTTCCCCGACTCATCGGACCCGAACCAGAGGATCCGAACCAGGCACTCGACTTGCAATTTCATGGGAACCCAGCTGAAAAAACCTGAGCCAACAAGGTGGAATCTATGTTCAACGTTTGGATTGCGCTTGCATTCACCCTCTTTACTTCAGGTTGTTTTCTCACCATCCGGGACCCCAAGATTGAAGACTCTCCTCAAACGGCACAGCCCTCAGAACCCCTCCCTGCGGTCACACCGAGCTCCCCTCCTCTTACTTACGCTTCAGGTTGGGACGAAATGGTGATTCTTGCGAACTCGGCTAAAACTCGCGTCTCTCCCGCCGCGCACTTTGCAACCTCTCGAAATGCCTGTGGCAGAGAGGCCTATGGCGCCATCGCACTGAACACCTGGAACCCTCTCGCCTTAGGCGCGAATGCTGCAGCCACTGCGTCGCACCTTCAAGAGGGACTCTGTTTTCCCGTCCCTGAAACGCCCCGCTATTTAGACGGGAGTGTTCAGCTGAAACTCAAGGACGGAAAAACCATGACCCTCTTTGAGCTCAGGGGAGCGGAGATCTGTGGAATCCTATCGAATTCCCAAACAGCCAGTCAGCTTCTCACCGCCATCCACCAGGTCATTGAATTGGCGGACCAAGAGGATTGCCCTCACGGCTGGGGATCTTAAGGACATCACGATGCCGAGTCTGACAAAACCCGAAGCGGAGGCTTGGGATCGTGTCAGACTCGGCATCAAGCCTGAAACAACAGCTGAAGAAAGTCCACAGGGTGTGTCCATGGCTCCCCACTCCTTCATCCGTCCACAGTCTTAGTCCAATCCGTAACGCCTTCGCTTTCTCCAAAGCGTACTCAAATTAATCCCTAAAATACTGGCTGCTTCCTCCAATGTGGAGGCTGTGGCCAGAACCTGCCTAATGTGCTGTTTTTCAAGGTCCTCTAAACTCACATCGGAGGGGGTTAAGGCGGCTAAAGGTGGAAGAGCCTGCGTGCCCAACTGGGAAAGATGAATGGACTCCAAAATGCGATCCGGGAGATCCTCAACGGTCACCTGATCTCCGGCGCAAAGAATGGCTGCTCTTTCCAGAGCATTCTTCAGCTCCCGAATATTGCCAGGCCATCCATAGCTTAAAATCGCCTTCTTCGCTCCTTCATCCAGAGGTCTGGGCTTTCTACCCGTAGAGAGAAACGATCGCATCAACAGCTGCTCAGCCAGGGTGAGCAAATCCTCAGGCCTCTGTCTCAGAGTTGGCATATGAAGCTCAATAACATTGAGCCGAAAATACAGATCCTCCCGGAAACGGGCGGCTTTGACTTCGCGATCCAAGTCCTTGTTGGTGGCAGCAATGATTCTTACATCCACTCGAATCGTTTTCGTGTCGCCCACTCGTTCAAACTCGCGCTCCTGGAGGAACCGCAAGAGCTTCGTCTGAAGACTTGGGGAAATCTCTCCAATTTCATCCAAGAACACCGTTCCCCCATCGGCCACTTGGAGTCGCCCCATTTTGTCTTTGACTGCGCCTGTGAAGGCTCCTCGAACATGGCCAAACAACTCACTTTCTAATAAATTTTCCGAAAGCGTTGCGCAGTTGACCACGGCAAAAGGACCTTTGCTTCGTGCACTCCCATCGTGAATGAGTTTGGCCAGCAGTGTTTTTCCGGTCCCACTTTCACCCGTAATGAGAATTGTAGAATCCGTGACCGCCACTTTCTTGGAAGTATCCAGAAGTTTTTGCATCTTCGGATTGGCCGTCACAATCGTGGAGGGCTCCGAGAGGGCATCGACCTGATCCTTAAGCCGGGTGTTCTCATCCCGAAGCCTGCGAAACTCCTCAATCTTCTCCACCCAGTGCTCAAGTTGCTCCGGGGTAAAGGGTTTCAGTAAATAATCATAGGCACCATTGCGCATAGCAGCCACGGCCGTATCGATCGTGCCATAGGCGGTCATCAGCACCACCGTAACCGTGGGAAAGTACTCTCGAACCTTTCCTAAAAGCTCCAGGCCACTCATCCCATCCATTCTTAAATCCGTAATCAGAAGATCCGGGAGCGTCTTACGCATCATTGCCAGAGCCAACTCCCCACTATCTGAGGTTTCCACCCCATGGCCTGCACTCTTTAACGTTGCCTCAATCATGCTGCAAATACTTTTCTCATCATCGACCACTAAAATGCGTGCCAATCAGAACCCCTTTCTCAATCTCAATACCATTGTGCTGTGTTAACTCCATGAATGCGTTGAATAAACCCTAAGATGCCCCATCAAAACTGGAAGTCCTGATCCTCTCTCCTCCACTTTGAATCGGAATGATAAAATAAATCAGCCCTCCCTGCTGAGTTGGTTGGGTGAGTGAAATACAGCCCCCGTGAGCCACGATGATCTTCTTTGCAATCGAAAGCCCGACGCCCCGAGAATCGAACGAATGGCACCTCAGAGGATCAGCGGACCCCGTTGAATCCAAAGCTAACTCTTGACTCAGGGATTCAATGACCGAAGGAGGAGTAGAAATCTGAACCGAAAACGATTGGGGGGAGCCCCTGCACTCCACTTTTACCGAATCTCCTTTTTCTGATCCCCTTAAAGCCTGAGACAAAAAAATGGAGAGTACCCAGGTCAGCTGAGAGGGATCCACTTGAGCCTGAAGGGGGCGCACTGCTCCGGCCTCAAAGCTCCCTTGAAAACTCAAGAGAACTCCTTTTGCACGGAATTCTTTCAAAAATGAGTGCACCCCATTTTGCACCAACTTCAATGCGTCGACCCACTGAAGCAACGGGTGATAGGTCAACCCATCAAACCGCGAGGTGGTCAAAAGCTCATCAATTAGGACTCTCAGTCGATCCACACTTTCAATGCAGGTCGCGATGAGCTGCAGCTGATCCGAAGGATTTTGAGATTCCAAGCTCCTTCTCAATAATCGCGTCGCTAGCGTCAGACTGGTCAATGGGGTCTTAATCTCATGAGACAAATCCCCAAGAAACTTCTCTTTAGCTGCTTTTGACTCCTCAACTAAAGTAATATCTTGAGCCAAAACTAAAGCGTCTGCGACGGAATCCCCATCGGACATGAACGAACCGAGTTCAGGACGATCCAAAACGAGGTGAGGGTAGCGATCCTCTCTGAAGGTAAAGGCGTGAACGAGAAAGTAAAAACTCCCTTGCTCGGTTTTGAGCTCAAACTTCATCGGTGTCCCATGGGACAGAGCCGATCGAATCACCTGCTCTGCTTCTTGAGAATATTGCTCCCCGACCAAAGCGAGGCTCAGGTCCTGAGGCAAAGCTCTGGGCGGGAGTCCTAGAATCTGAGCTCCGCGGCGATTGAAATAAACGATCCGATCCGAACGCAGCAAGACAATTCCATCCAATAGGAGATCGGAGACCAGGTCCGCAATTTGCTTATCTCTTAATAGTCCTTGAACCCCAGGCTGTTTCGACTTTCCTGGATCCTTCTGCCGTAGCACTTGCATGAACTGGAGGCCTTGTTTTTTTAACCTTTTGAACCAACTGGAATTGAAATGCTTTTGAAAGAAGACCAAAATGACTCCTCTGAACCCAGAAAATAAAAAACTAGAAACCCACTCTTTTAACCCAAGCTGAGAACAAGGACTCCTCCGTGTGAACCATCGAAAACCCAACCTTAAGTCCAAAAAACAGACTAATAAATTCAACTCGTGAAGTTGTAAATCAAAAAAGCCAACTTTCTGATTGAATCTAAAATCAGTATTTTTTAAACGCACGAAAGGAAAACTCAAAATCCAGAAAGTTTGTTCAACCACCGGAGAAGAAAAAATCTCTAAGCTTTTGAATTCGATTTTTTTAGAAAAAGAATCAAAGCGTAAAAACTCTTTTTTTTGCCTAGCCCAAGATGTCAGCATGTTCAAAACAAAACTAGGGATAACACAAAAATCTCGAACCATCTGAAGAGATTCAGAGATTTTAGATTTTTTTATCTTTAAAAATTAAACTTTAGAGTCAGGGGTTGAGAAAATAAAAAAATCAGACCAAGAGCTCTTTTGACTCTCAACCTGATGACCTCTTTAATTCAGAACAGAAGATGAACTCTTCTGTTTTTTCTTGATTCGGAAATTTTATTTTTTATCGTCTATTTTTTTAACTCTTCTCTTCATATCATTTACTTCTCTTTTACTACTTCTCAGTCAAATCGCAGTCACTTCAACTCATTCTCTTCAAATCATTCAAAAAAAGAACCTTTCGGTTCGCTCACCCAATCACTCTCTCCATTCAGATCAAACGAGTTCCTCCGCTTGATGGATCTGACGAACGCCTTCTCTTTGATGGGCGCAGAAATTTCATATCCCCATTACCTAGACTATTGATGACCGTTAGAACCAAATACGAGCCTGATTGCCTCACCTCGTACCTCAACTTTCATCCTTCATCTTGGTTCCTCATCGCGTGCCTGATTCCTGAACAAAAGTTCGGACTCAACCTTCTCAACCCGAAACTCAAATGAGTCTCCCGCCTCAAAGCAATTCAGATGCCAAAATCTGAATCCTGAATTGGACTCCCCAAAAAAGCAGCCAACCCAAGCCTACTGGAGGCTTTTCCCAGACGAATCGAAACGACCTCAAGAACCCAGAACGTGCAGCGAAGCGAGTGCAATCTCGATCCACACTTGCTATTTGAACGATGCATCTTGCAATCCCTCAACTCGCTTCATCTCCAACAGTTTAGGGAATCAGGCGAGCTCTCATCCTTCACCTTAGAAAAGAGAACTAATCCGAAAAAGGTTGGTCCTGCGTTACCCACTGGAAAGCGATAACCGGCTGCCGCAACGAATTCTTGAACTCCATCGATTCTTTTTCAAAGGCATGAGGAACAGTCCAAGGAACAATCCAACCTAAAGCAGTCAGTACAAGAAAAAGAAAATGACCTACCCGTCTCCAGGAATTAGCAAAAGCCATGGCACTGATTCACTCCTAAGAAGACTTAAGCAAATTCTAGGCCTAAGCTAGATCATCCCTGCCTCATCCCCTCTTCGCTCGCTACACGGGATTTCGATTGCGCCTCAGCAGCTTCATTCATGCTGATCCTCGAATCCAATTTCCAGACCAACGGCTCCGGGTGTTTTGCTTTTCTTCAAAGGCCTGGCACTGAGCACAAAGCCTGGCCTCCGGTAAAGCCAAAAGGCGCTTAAGTGGAATTTCATCCAAACAGTCCTCACACACCCCATAACTCCCCGTGGCCATCTTGGCCAAAGCCCGCTCAATGGCTAACAACTCCCGCCGTTCGGCCTCTTGCAATGAGGCGTCTCGACCAATCTGCTCTAAAGCTTGAGCCATATCGATAATCTCAGCCGCTTGAGATCCACTGTAGTCCTCTGAAGCCGACTCCTGAAGGCGATCGGGAAATTTACGTGCAATTCGCTTCCAGCGAGCAAGCAGGGCTTCTTTCACTTCCTGAGCCGTTTTTCCATCCATAGAGAATCCCTCCTTTAAAGAGGTCTGAACTCTGCTAATTCTATTCCACAAAAAAATAAAAACTAACCTGCTCAAGTGCACTCGATGCTCAGCAGAAAGGCGCTTACCCGTGTTTTTAGAGTGAATTCATTTTCTATTTTTTAGTGTAATACGACTGCAAGTACCGACTCGTCAAAGGTCGCCTGAGCGCTCGAGCCATCTCAAGACTCGCCTCGCATAGCCGATTCAGATCAACTCCAGTGACAAGACCCATCCCCTCGAGCATGTAAACTAAGTCCTCAGTCGCTAAATTTCCTGCCGCTCCCGGAGCAAAAGGACAACCCCCTAGGCCCCCTGCAGAACTATCCACAATCCTAACCCCATGCTCAAGGGCTCGAAGCACATTGGCTAAAGCCGTTCCTCGAGTGTCATGAAAATGAACCGCCATGCGATCCACTCCCCAACTTGCCAATGCCGATGGGATCACTCGGTCCACTTGCCTGGGAGTAGCCACTCCAATTGTGTCCCCCACGGAAAGCTGATCCACCCCAAGAGCTCTCATCTTTTCGATCACGCGCAAGGCTTGCGCAGGCTGAACGGATCCTTCAAAAGGGCACCCAAATACCGTTGAAACATAGCCTCGAACTTGAAACGACTTACCCAAAACCCTTCGTCCCTCTTCAATCACCGCTCTAAACTCACCTAAGGACTCACGAATCGACATGCCAATGTTGTTTTGAGTGAAGCTTTCCGTTGCCGCTGTAAAAAGAGCAATTTGAGAGACCCCCACTTCCAAGGCTCGATGCAAGGCTCGTCGATTGGGAACTAAACACCATGCCCGAGCCATGCGCGTCTTTAAAAACCGACTACGAACTTGAGCGACCAGCTGATCCGTATCCGCCATTTGAGGCACTCGCTCGGACTTGACAAAGGCCCCGAGTTCAATGTCGCGTAACCCGGCATCCATCAACTGGTGAATGAAGCGGACTTTTTTTTCGAGTCCAAGCCGCCGGGGCTCGTTTTGAAGTCCATCCCGAGGCCCCACTTCAAAAATTCGTACCCGATCACGGCTCACTTGAGCTCTCCTCCCACTCTAAAAACTGAGTGCCAGGAACCACTGACTCACCTTCGACGACAAGGTACTTGCGAACCCTGCCTGCAGAGGGAGCCCGAATTGAAAACTCCATCTTCATGGCCTCGACCAAAAGAAGGACTTCGCCTGACTCCACGGGCTGATTGACCTCCACGCGGATTTTCCTGATCTTTCCTGGAAACTGAGCCGTCAACTCGGACTGTAGATCCCTTGCCATCTCCTGAGACAGCCCAACTGACTCCTGGAGACACTCTGCCCACCAGGCACTTTGCCCCAATTGAAGACTCAGCCGATTGCTCACCTCATGCACCATCAACCGACGCCTGAGTCGAACGGTTTCCCCTTTGTCATTCACACAGGAAGCTTCCGCAATCACCCATCCTCCCGGACGGATTGTAAACTCCCACTGCCGTGAGGGACTGCCTTGGACTTGAATCTTTTGGCCTGAAATTTTAAACGTGACACTCATGGACGGACACCTCATTTCCTCGCCACAAACCAAGGAGAAGGAAACAAGGCCTGCTCCTCACCGATGGACGAACCCCCTGAAAACCCAATGGAGCGTCCTACGGCCTTCCGCTTGAGGGCCAAAAACAACTCCAACTCTTCATCCGAAGGCTTGGGCTCAAATGGTGCAAACTCTTTTTCTAAAAAATGGGTATGCACTTTTCCCTGAACCACTCGAGGATGCTCCGCCACTCGCATGAGATAATTTTGATTCGTTCCAGAGCCGAGAATCACCGTCTCCTCCAGAGCAAACCGAAGCCGCGCTAAGGCTTGCTCCCGACTCTCTCCCAGTACAATGAGCTTACCTAACATGGAGTCAAACTGCACTCCGATGCTCTGACCTTCTTCAATTCCACTTTCAATTCGAATCCCATGACCCGTTGGCCACTTGAGCTTTTCAATCCTTCCAGGAGTCGGGATAAAGCCTTGAGCCGGATCCTCGGCGTAGAGACGAACTTCAATGGCGTGCCCCCGACTGACCGGAGGCTGCTTTAGGGGAAACCGATCCGGATTCAGCGCCAGAGCAATCTGTGCCCAAACTAAATCCACGCCCGTAATCAATTCCGTCACCGGATGCTCCACTTGAAGCCTCGTGTTCATCTCAAGAAAATAAAACCGCTCACGGGAGTCCACTAAAAACTCCAACGTCCCGGCGCTGAGATAAGAAGTGGCTGCCACCAAGCGCATGGCCGCCTCATAAAGGGCCTCTCGGGTCTCATCCCCGAGGTGTACCGCCGGGGCCTCCTCCCAAATCTTTTGGTGCCGCCTTTGAAGCGAACACTCCCGCTCCCTCAGGTGAACCCCTCCGCCTTGGCCATCGCCAAAGACTTGAACCTCAATGTGCCGCGGAGATTCCACATAGTGCTCAAAAAATAAAGTTCCATCTCCAAACGCCGCTAGAGCCTCCGCACGTGCACTTTCAGCCGCTTGCTGAAGGTCCTGCTCTTGACGAACCAAGCGCATTCCCTTCCCCCCTCCCCCTGCTGCTGCTTTCAGGAGCAAGGGGTAACCTACCGTCCGAGCGGCTTCAAATAGATCACTGCCCAAGGGAATCTTAGCCCAAGGCAGAGTGGGGACTTGATGGGCCTGGGCTAAGTCCTTAGCTGCAATCTTATCCCCCATCAGGCGCATCGTCTCAGCACGAGGCCCCACAAACGTAAGCCCCGCCTCCTCGACGGCCTGGGCAAAAGCCGGTCGCTCTGATAAAAAACCATACCCCGGATGAATCAAAGTGGATTGCGTCTGTTTTGCGGCCTGAAGAATGGAGTGAATGTCCAGGTAACCGCCCACCTCCACCACCTCGTCAGCATAAGTCACATGCCGGGATTGCTCATCGCCGGGTGCGAAAATGCCAACTGTAGGAATCCCCATCTCTCGACACGTCTGAAAAATTCGACATGCAATCTCAGACCGATTTGCCACTAGCAGCTTCGGGGATTTTTTCTGCGCCCTCATGAACCACTCTCTTTCTTTCATCGCTCATTTTCCGCCTCAGCAGTCTGCTGCTGACCGGAGTTTCTATCCTGAGACCTAAGCGAGCCAACGGGGCTTTCGCTTCTCCAAAAATGCCCGAACTCCTTCCTGCGCCTCAGGCGTCACCCTGAGATCAGCCAGCACCTGAGCGACATAATCATAGCAATCCGTAATCTCCGCTCGCCTCTCGGGCCAGGATAAATCTAAAACCAACTTCTTTGCTACTTCAATTGCTTGCGGACCACATTGAAGCATGGTTTTTAACAGCATCTCCAAGGCTGAATCCAGCTGGTCCTCCTCTGGGATCACCTGATGCACCAACCCAATCTCATAGGCTCGCTGAGCTAAAAACCGCTGAGCAGTAATAAAGAGTGCCCGTGCTTGAGAGGCCCCAATCTTAGAAATCACAAAGGGACCAATGCAAGCAGGAACAATGCCCAGCCGCACTTCGCTCAGACTGAACTCCGTTTGAGCTGAAGCTAAAACCCAATCACAAACGCTGACTAATCCCACGCCCCCTCCAATGGCAGCCTTGTGAACCACTCCCACCACAGGCTTGGGACATTCCTGAATCGTCTTAAACATCTGAGTGAGCCTCTGGGTGTCTTTGAAGTTTTCTTGAACGGAGACCTCAACGGATTTTTTCATCCAGTTTAAATCCCCTCCTGCACAGAATACAGATCCCTGGCCACGGAGGACCACCACTCGGACGTCTGGAGATTTGGCTCGGGTGGAGAACACCTCCGATAGCTCCTCAATCATCCGTTCATTAAACGCATTGCGGACCTCGGGCCGATTCAAGCAGACAAAAAGAACCCCCCGAGAATCCTGCGTCAGCTCAATAGTTGATTTGGTCATGGGAACCCCCGTTTTGAGTTTGGTTTTTCATTCCTATATGCTCCGAGTCTCCACAGAAAACAAACGGAATACCTGAAATTCTACCCCACCTCAGACGGAAGGAGAAAAAAAGAATTCCACACAAGGGCTTCCCAAGCGAGCTTTCCCGATTTAAAACTAAGCCTAGTCCAAGCGCTCCAATCGATCCATGCGCAAGAGAGTCACGATTCACCCATCCCTCTCCCTTGAGCTGAACCCGAGCGTAGGAAGGAAAATCATCATGCCGCAACTGAAATCTGCAATTGATCCGGGATCTCCGCTCTTCCAAGCCAACGCAAAAAAAAACCACGCCTTAGCCCAAGAGCTCGAGGAGCGACTCAAGCAAGTGCATCAAGGAGGAGGTCCTGACGCCCGACTGCGCCATGAGAAACGAGGCAAGCTCTTTGTTCGAAGCCGAATTGAAGCCTTAATTGACCCGGGATCCCAGTTTCTCGAGCTCTCTGCTCTGGCTGCCTGGGGACTCTATGACCAAGCAGCCCCCGCAGCCGGGATTGTCACCGGAATTGGCGTGGTCCATGGCCGAGAGGTGATGATCATCGCCAACGACGCCACCGTGAAGGGAGGAACCTACTTCCCGATGACGGTTAAAAAGCACCTCCGTGCCCAGGAAATTGCTCAAGAGAATCGACTCCCTTGTGTGTACTTAGTGGATTCAGGAGGGGCCTTTTTACCCCTTCAAGCTGAAGTGTTTCCCGATCGAGATCATTTTGGGCGTATCTTTTACAACCAAGCGCAGATGTCCTCGCAGGGCATACCCCAAATTGCAGTGGTCCTAGGCTCCTGCACTGCGGGAGGAGCCTATGTACCGGCCATGTCCGAGGAAACTGTGATTGTCCGTAACCAGGGGACCATCTTTTTAGGGGGCCCTCCCTTAGTGAAGGCTGCAACCGGTGAAGTCGTGACCGCAGAGGAACTCGGAGGAGCCGACGTTCACTGCCGAAGCTCCGGAGTCGCCGATCACATGGCTCAAAACGATGAGCACGCCTTGCAGATCACTCGAGACATCCTCCAGCATCTGAACCCGAGCCCTCTGCCCCCCCTCCACCGAGCTCCGATTGAGGAGCCGCTTTACCCAGCTCATGAGCTGGCCGGGATTCTCCCGGAAAACTTAAAGACCCCCTTTGATATTCGCGAAGTAATTGCTCGAATCGTCGACGGCTCACGCTTTCAGGAGTTTAAAGCCCTTTATGGAACAACGTTAGTCTGTGGGTTTGCCCACATCTGGGGATACCCCATTGGAATTTTAGGGAACAACGGGATCCTGCTGAGCGAAAGCGCACTGAAGGCCACTCACTTCATTGAACTTTGTGCGCAGAGGAAAATCCCGCTTCTCTTCCTCCAAAACATCACGGGCTTTATGGTGGGTAAAAGCTATGAGTCCGGTGGAATCGCACGCGATGGCGCCAAAATGGTCACCGCCGTGGCCAATGCGAAAGTCCCAAAGCTCACCGTGATTGTCGGGGGAAGCTTCGGGGCAGGAAACTATGGAATGTGCGGTCGGGCTTACCAACCCCGATTCCTTTGGATGTGGCCCAATGCCAGAATCTCAGTCATGGGTGGAGATCAGGCGGCAAACGTGCTCTCCCAAGTCAAACGGGATCAATGGGAGAGCTCAGGGAAAAAATTAAGCCCCAGTGAGATCGAAAAAATCGAAAAACCCATCCGAGAGCAATACGAAGCGGAAGGAAGCCCTTACACGAGCACCGCTCGCCTCTGGGACGACGGTATCCTACTGCCCTGGAAAACAAGAGAAGTTTTAGCCCAAGCGTTAAGCACGATTCACCGGGCTCCCATCGAGTCCACGCAGTTTGGGGTGTTTCGAATGTAAGGAAAGAAAGCCCGAAAAAAAAGCAAACGCTTCCCCCGCTTCAAACACAATCATGGGGACGGGCGAGAGGAAACAGAGGCCGCAGGCGTGGCTCGATTCCAGGATCGCTCAAAAAAATCTTGGTACTTGTTCACAATTTCAGGCTGACGCAAGTAGATCTGATTCTCACTATTGGCGCGGGCCGCGTGATTGGTGTAGTTAAAGCTTCCTGTCTCCAGCATCAGGCCATCCACGATTGCAAATTTATTGTGAAAAATTCCCCGCTGCTTACCAAACCGAAGGTTCACCCCCGAGCGAATTAAAAGTGGAACCAGACTATGATCGCCCTTGGATTGCCTGCGGTCCGCAATCACACGGACCGGGATGGTCTTTGACTTGAGAATCACATGGTGAACCAATTGATCCAGATTGATATCGTAAATGGCGATATCCAAAGACTTCTGTGCACTTTGAATGAACTTGATCAACTTCAGATCGCAGGGCTCGTCAGGACTGAAGCAGACTTCCTGGTCCCGAGGTGCCTGAATCGTCAGCGCTTCCACGGCTCGACTGACTTCTTGGATCGCTCGTTTCATTGCGGGAGGGGTTCTTGCCCAAGTCGGCTGCCCCAGCAGTAAAATCACCCCAGCTGAGATCCACGGTAAACTCCGCCTGAAGTTCGGGTGCATCCAAGGCCCCAAGACCTTCCAAAAATTAAGGGTCCGCTTTCTAAAAAAACCGGGCTTTTTTAACTGAGCCAGCCTGAGCCAGCCCTTCTCACGGGGTGTTGTCACAAGAGTCATCCTAGTCATCCTAGTCATCCTCTTGCTGGATACCTAAAATCGCCCCAAAAAGTCCACGACAGAATGCCTGCTGAAGCTTCAAGCCCCAGGCTGAAGAAAAAACTAACGGCCTACGCCAGATTTTTCGATTTCACCCTGCTTGGTGGAGGAAGTGGTACCCTTCTCAACACTGCTAGGCTTCAGCTGACGCCCGGCCACAGCGGAGCATGCTGGACCGTCGGAGTGCTCTCCTGTCCTTGTTTCGGATTCGCCCACGGAACTCGTTGTCGTACTTTTAGCGAAAACCACGGTTCCTCCGCTCACCATGCTAAGGACCAACGCCATCAGAATCATCCCACTGCTTAAGCTTGCTTTTTTCATCTTGTTCTCCTGTTTTACTCCATCTATTAGAAAGATAAGCTCACACCTGCAGGACGGATAATATCCAAAAGCTCTTGGAACTCCTGGGTCACTCGAGCAGCCACTTCTTTTCCTGCCGTGCTATCGACCTTTTTAATCTCTCCCGAGTTGGTGTAGGTCACCGTGATGGTACCCAGTTTTGGATCAGAGATCTCCACCGGCTTGGAGTTCTCGTCGTACTTAAAGGAAACCTGGTGCCCTGCTTCATCTGCGATCGTCCGAATTCGACCCTCGGAGTCATACACGAGGCGGGAGGATTTTCCCTCCGAATTCTTCGCGCTCACGAGATTTCCCTTCGTGTCATAGACAAACTTCGACCAGAGCTCACGCTTTGGGTTCTCACGCGAGGTCTTCTTGACGTAAGACACCTTATCCACTGCCGAGTCGTATGCCAGCTCAGTGACTTCCTTGGGCGAGGACTTTTCAGTCACATGGCACTTTAAGTCATATTTAAAAGAGGTCTTCTCTCCTCCCTGTTCAATGGAATCGGGCAAACCACAAGCTGCATTATAGACAGTATCCGTCACCTCTTGATCAATCTCTGTTCTCAGCCGCTGAGTCCACTCCTCACCATCGGCTTTGCGCTTGTTAAAGTAATCGTACTTACCCTGTGAGATCACTTTTCCATCCGTGCCCTTCACTTTAAACTGAACCGTGTAGCGCTCCTTGTCGGAGGAATCACTGGGATACTCGTACTCAGTGATCGTTCCATCTCGGTCTTTGACGCTCTTCACACTCTCCAATTGAGCCATGGGATAATAGGCCACGGTCATTTTGGTATTATCTGAATAGCCAATCTCAAGAAGGTTATGCCTTCCTTGAGAGTCATACTTATAGGTGAAGGCATGACCATCCACATCCACGCTCTTCACGAGCTCATCTAAGTTGTTATAGGTGTATTTTGCAGACGCCTGATTCATTCCCTGAACTTCGGTGATGAGGCCTCGATTGTTGTAGTTCAGGACGATCTTATGATTGAAGTTGTCAACGAGTTGTTTAAAACCAGGCTTGTTGACAATCTTTATGAAATTTCCATTCTTGTCGGACACTTGAATCAGCCGACCATTGGAATCAAAGCGCTGAGTCTTACCGGAATCAAAGGATCGAAGGTAGCCGTCTTTCACCTTAGTGATGTACTGATAGCTAAAACGATTGGATTTCAGCTGCGTGTTCACCGGGATTTCACGGACCTTCAGCTTCCCTTGAGCGCGGAACTTCTCCCACTCGTCATTTCTAAAGGTGGCATCGTTTTTGAGCTTCTTACGATAGGCAGTGACCTGATCTCCAGTTCCTGCCACGCCCGTGCTTTGAGCCACTTTGGCAATCTCATCCACGGCTCGATCCAGTTCCGCCTCACTCATGGAGAGAGGAAGAAATCGATTTTCTGCTCCTCCTCCGTACTCATGAACCACAACGCTCCCGTCGGCTGAAACGGAGAGATAGACTTCATACTCATTACCCCATCCCCAACCAAAAGCGCCACGATACGGGGTTTTCGAGTTATAAACACGCTCAATCTTAGGCTGCAAACCATTGGAATAAAAAAGATCCGTATATCCGATGAAGAAGTTTCCGTTCTTTAAGCTCACATTGGCTAAAGCTGGATCCAATGAACTCAAAAGGACTAGCCCTCCTAACACCAGCGATTGATAAAATTTTCTCGAGATCATCTTCTTATCCCCCTGATTCAAACGGACTGCCACCCTTAATTTTTTCTATACTTTATGATAAGCGATAAAATAGGGAGTTGTGAAGATTTTTTTTAAACATCAATTTTAACGATTTTCATAATCACAAAAAACCCGACCAATTCGAGTAAAAATATAATAAAAATAAGACCCCACCCCAAAGGAGTGGTAAAAAGTGGCTTCATAAAATCAGGATCTGTTTGTGAAAAAATGAGAGCCAATGCAGGCGGAATACACATCACGAATACACCTTGATAGTAACCCTGGGCAGTCAGAGCACCAATTTTATTTTCCACTCGAATTCTCTCTCGAATCGTCAAAACAATCGTATCAAAAGTCTCAGCCAGATTTCCTCCGGTTTCCTTCAGAATATTGATTGATGTGACAAACATCTCCACATCTTCGCTCTTAATTCGCTTAGCTAGATTTCCAAAGGACTCCTCAAGCGATACCCCTAATCGGTTCTCACTTAAAACAAGATTGAACTCCTGCTGAATGGGATTTGGCATCTCTTGCGTCACCAAACCTAAGGACTGAACAATTGATAATCCCGATTTCATTCCATTGGACATCAACGATAACGCATCCACCATCTGAGTCACAAAAAGCGTCACACGCCGATTGTACATGTAATTGACAATGGGTTTTGGAATCTTCCACCCAACCACTGTGGCGAGTATGGCCAGAGGGATTCCTGGAAATAGATGAGGCAGGAAGGCCAGAAACACCACGGTACCAAACCCAAAGCTCATTAAAAATAGACCCAGGAGAATCTTCTGAGGAGGAATTTCAATAAACATCATTCCGAGTCGCTCAACGATGTAATCTCGAGTGCCTAGAGACTGAAAACGCAGCCAATCCAAGAAACGATTACTATAGACATAGGCTCCGATGAAAAAAGCCAATCCAAGAAGGAAAAGTCCCAGGTACTTCAACCCCATAGGCTCCCATGCTCCTTTCAGCTATTTTGCTGCAAACAGCCCTCTTGAAATCTTCATCCCTTTCGCCTCCATTTCCTCAACGAACTTCGGGATAAATCCAGTTGGCACAAAGCGACCGATGATTTTTCTCTTCTTATCGAGGCCCTCTTGTTTGTAAACAAAGATGTCTTGTAAACTCACGACCTCACCCTGCATCCCAACCACTTCTGTAATGTAAGTGACTTTCCTTGAGCCATCACTGAGACGGGTTTGCTGAATAATCAAACCGACTGCAGAGGCGATATTTTCTTTAATCGCCTTTGCAGGTAGCCCCAGACCTGCCATCATCACCAGAGTCTCCAATCTCGCAATGCATTCGCGCGGATTATTGGCATGCAGCGTGGTGAGCGAACCTGAATGCCCAGTGTTCATCGCCTGTAGCATATCGAGGGCCTCTCCGCTTCGACACTCTCCCACCACAATTCGGTCAGGACGCATTCGCAGGCAGCATTTGATCAGGTCCCGGATACTCACTTCCCCTTCACCCTCAATGTTCTTTGGACGCGCCTCAAGCCTCACCACATGCTCTTGACCCAGCTGAAGCTCAGCTGAGTCCTCCACCGTAATGATTCGCTCAGTTGCCGGAATGAAGTTAGAGAGCACATTCAATAGGGTGGTTTTTCCTGAACCCGTTCCCCCGGAGACGACAATATTCAACTTGGCCTCCACACAGCACCTGAGAAAATCGGCGATCTCCTCGGTCATCGAACCAAAGGCCACGAGATCCTTATATTCAACTCGCTTCTTTGGAAACTTTCTAATGGTAATCGTAGGCCCTCTTAAGGCAAGCGGCGGAATGATCACATGAACACGCGAGCCATCGGCGAGTCGAGCATCCACATAGGGGACCTTCTCATCCACTCTTCGACCCAAAGGGGTCACGATTCGCTCAATGACGTTCATCATCTGGGATTCGCTAGAGAAATTCACCTTAGAGAGCTGAGGCTTACCGGCTTTTTCAATGTAAATTTGATCGCGGGCATTGACCATGATCTCAGTGACGGCATCATCGGCCAGCAGATCCTCCAGAGGACCGAGCCCTAAGGCCTCATCTAGGATCTCTTTTAAAATCTGAGCCTTCAGCTCACGAGTAGGCAGAAGGGAGGCTGTATCTTCTTTCTGCAAAACATCTAAGACGGCTTTTTGGGTTTTCTCCCTTAAAATCCCCTTTTGCTTCTGATCACTGGTGTCCACGTTCATCTTCTTGAGGTCCATCTGCTCAACTAACGCTTTATGAATCCTAAGCTTCATCGCCGTCCATGCATCCATGGGCGCAGACGAGCTTCTGGCATTAGGCCCAGAACCTCCTTCTCTCCCCACATCTGCGCCACCCCCCGAAGGAGCCCCAGCTAGGCCTGCTGCTTTGGCCACGACTCCGGTGGGTTTTTTTAAGCGCGCCAAGGTCTCCAGTAAATTCGTCTGCTGCATTTTTCGGACAATATCGTGATA
>JBMSSC010000042.1:0-19820 GCA_049424145.1 Bdellovibrionia bacterium | reverse complement strand
AGATACCCTCTTCTTTGTCCTTTTTTTTTCTTTCCCTTCGGACTCACTCTCATGATTTCTCACTCTCATTGCGACTGTTCTTTACCTCCCCTCTTTCTCTCTTAAATCGCGTTAAACGCCCGCCTCAGGAGAAAAAAACGAAGTAGGCATACCTACCCCTAAGCAGAGCGAAAAACCCCGCTTAAAACCCTTTTCATTCGTTTCAATGAAACACCCCTGAACGACTCTAAAACCAAGTCCCAACTCGATCGCGTGAGTCACCCTCAACGAGCAGAGATCTTCACAAATTCGGAACAAAAGAAATCAGACCACCCCACGCACCGAAGCAGGAACTAACGAGAAGAGAAGAGAAGAGAAGAGAAGAGAATGGAAAAATCGATCCCAAGGGCAAAAAAAACACAAAAAGGACCCCTCTTGGGCTGTGCACTGAGACAGTCCCCAGAGGAGTCCTTTTATTCTAGTCCAAACTCAGCCCCGCTAACGAGTGCGCTTTGCAGCCTTGGGCATTCCCAGTAGCGAACGGATCGCAAGGGCGTGTACCCCTTGATACTGACTCTCCACATCACGACTCACAGGAATGGAGAGATCCGGAGTGACTCCGAGATTCTCAATATAGCTTTTTTGAGGATCCGTTCTAACTACCAAAGACTCCGTCTGTCGAATGACCATGTGCGACACAGGCGCCTCAGCATGAGCCACCACGTTTCCACCTGCCCCCATGGTCTGAGAACCCACCACGGTGGCTAAGCCATTGTCACTTAAGATGGCTGAGAAAATATCACACATGGAGGCACACATCTCATTCACCATCAGAGCAATGTTCAGGCGATAAGGTAAGCGATCGTTGGGATAAAGCGTAAAGGGAATGAGCAGCTCTGCACTCATTGGCGCCGATAGACGCTTCCCATCTCTTCGGTCCTTCAAGAGCTTCTCAAAAACCCGACGAGCAATCTCACGCTCACTGTCGGACCCGGCCCGTTCACTGAGGGTCTCAAAATCATCCAACCAACTCTGGCTTGTGATGAATTGAAGGGATGGCATTTTTACCTTTTTTAAGGACAATGCCTGCGCCATACGCATTCCAAGCGAGAGGGACCCCCCTCCGTTATTGAGTAAATCAATTACCAAATCCTCGACTTGATAAAAAGCCAGAGTCTCCAAAGTCTGCTGAAACTCAGCCATGACTTCCTCTTCTTGGACTCGAGGAGAGAACGTACTTAAATACAGCGTAGCCACTAACTTATCACCCTGATGTCGACCTCGGGCGTCAAAAAACGGCTGAGAGCTGAGATAGGTCGGAAAAGCAGCACGGGGCGGCGTAATCCAGTGAGCATCCTTAGGCAAACGCCGGAGCGCTTTGAACTTCTCCTGTGCAGTGGCCTCAACCATCACTTGTGGATCCAGAGCCACCCAGCCTTCCACCTGATCGGGAAGAAAGAAACTCTCCAGATAATTGTATCCTGCCGCTTTAGGAAAGATTTTAGAGAAGATCTCCTTTAACGATTGGATGCGACCATCAAACCCCTGAAGACCCACAAGTATCGAAGGCCCCGAGGAATCCTCAAACCGAAACCCATCCGGAAAGTGAGCGGGAAGATCGCCCCGGGGTTCGTCTCGATGGATTCGTTGATCCAATAAAACCCCCTCCTCCTTCAGCTCCGCTTTTTTTGCCTTCGCTTGATCGGATCTAAAACTCACCAGATCTTTTTTTATCCATGGCAAAGTGTAATCTTGCTTCATCTTGCGCTTCACGCCCTGCTCGCAGTCGGAGGCTGAGATCTCAAGCTCCTGACACTCGGCCAGAGTCAAAAGACGGGCCGTCACTGTAACCACGGCATCTTTCTTCTTAGGCATGGGCGTTGAAGTTGAGATTCGGTTAAAAAGGCGGGCCATATGCAGCGTCAAGTTGGACTCGTCTTGCCCGAGATCTTCGTACGGAGCAAAATCCTGCTCAATGAGGCTTTTTAAAGATTTTCCGTCGAGTAAACTAATCTCATCTCCCTTTTGAATCGGAAAATTGGAGAGCTCCGAACGAAATGTTGGTAGCAACTCGGTGACCACAAACACGTCTCCTTTGCGCTTACCGGAGAAACCCAAATAGGCGATCTCAGCCCGATTCTTGAGATTCCCATGCGTAAAGGCCACACTTGTGTGCGCATCGTGAAACTCCGCTACAAACCTGTGAACCAAGCGATAAAACTCGGCATTGTCTTTGCTCCTCAGAGCCTCGGCCATGTACTTCTCCTTCAGCTCTGACATCTTAAAACCGTATCGCTCCTCCTTGTAATTCAGAGGAGCATAATTCTCTTCAAATTGATAAAAAAGCCAGTTCATGTCTAAGGCTTTTTCTTCGGACGTTAAGACTTTTCCAGGAATGGGTTGACAACCGAATCCTCCTAGAATTAAACCACAGGATAGAACAAATGCTAAAGCTGTTGAGGAAAATCTCCACAACCTTGGATTCCCACACCACATACACACTGACCTCCACACACGTTTGAATCACTTCCCAATGAGGGGAAACAGAAAGCTGACGCACCCCCCTAAATCGAGCTAGTAAAATTATTCAGCTTCATCGTCAAGGCTTTTGTGCTGGGAGCCTAGATAATTCCAAATTGATTCAGTGCGTCTATCTTTAATTTTAAGTTAAACTTTAAAAGGATTAGAAATGATGAACAAATCGAGCTAAAGTCACCTGTGGCAAAATTAGACCTGCAATGCGGGACATGGCCACATCGGAGTTGGTTTGAAGCCGTGCTGAGTTACTGGAATTTTCTCCTGTGGCTTGATTCAAAAAACTCATTCTTCCTGAGGAAAGCCAAGGAAGCTGAACCCCAAGTTCCATTTCAAACCTCCAGGACTGCCCCAAGGAAAAACTCACCCCGAACCCCGGCTTCACGTACAAGGTAGAGAATGACACGGAAGTGGAAGATGCCACGGTCTCGCCTTCAATTTGAAGAAACGATAAATCCGCAGCAACGCCCACATGACGGTACCCAAGATCCATCAACAAAAAAAACGAGGATTGCCCAGGAAACCAGCGAGTTCCTGCTTGAACCCCTAAGACCTCAAAGGATCGATCCGAGCGAACCCAGGGATAAAGCATCCCTCCTCCACTGAGGTGAAACTCAAGGTCCTGAAGCATGGGGAGACACTCCTGCTGACACCGAGTTCGCACACCCAGCTGAAGCAACTCTGGAAAGGAGACTCCCAGGTGAGTGCCCCACCTCCACTCCGCCCCAAGAGCCTGCGCATCCCCGAGCAGAAGCAGAACAAAACCCCAGAGGATCCAACCGCGCACCGGAAATCGACTCAAGAACCATCCCCCTTGCGGTTTCAACTACGACTCCAAGTAAAGGGGATTAGTGAGGATCCAGGCAAACTCCTGATCCGAGAAGCCTGAGAACGGGCCTAGGAATCCCTTTAAATGCCTGGGCACAATGAATAGCTCAGCTCGAAACACTCCTGCTGAGGACGCCTCCCAATCGAGGTCCTGGTCCTGAGCTTGAGCCACCACGACACTCTCCCCTGAAGGTTGAATTTGCTTCAGCACGATTCGAACTCGGGGCGATTGACCCGAGCGCGGTGACTGAGGATGCAATTGCGGGCACTTCACCCGAATCCGTGCCACTCCCCCGGCTAACGATCCGCTCTCTCCTGCGCCCACCCAGGAGGAGTCCGCCAAGGTAGCATAGAAGTCCATCCCCAGAGGCGATCCCAGGCCTTCAAATACGCTCCAACCCTGCCCCGCTTTCATGGCTTGCTTGATGGCATCCGCCTCTTTGGTACTCACCCACAGGTGATTGGACATAAAGCGCATGATCCTTCGATGCGAGTCCAATCGCTCGCCATCTTGAGCGACCTGAGGAAATACATTTTCGTGACTATCGGATCCACCAAAGCCTGCAACCCGAAGACCGTGTGAGAGCAGAGTGTCCCACTTTTTCAAGTACACGGGAAAAACCTCAATAAAATTGAGAAACGAAAAATCAGGATTCAACTCACCGTAGGGATCCACTAGAAAACTTAAAAACCCAGGAATATTCTGAAAAGGTGGGGCCTGCAAACTGGAAACGCGAATCTTAGGATCTACATTGGCGTGAAAATTGTAAATCTCCACCCCATCGGGCGCCAATGCCTCCATCGCCTCCACGGATCTACTTTCGATGTGCGGAATCATCACCACGGCGTGAGCCTCGTTGGCCAGTCGAGTTCGAAGAGAAAGAGAGTCCTGATCGTAAAGGGTTTTTCGGACTTGGGGGTCAGGATCCAGATGAGCCGTCATTCCCAGGGCCATCAACTGACTCTCAAAGCCAACAAGAATCTCCGGTGTAAACCCCCCGGCACACCCACTCATTTGGTTGACGACGGGGGAACCATTCTGATTGACCAGATGATCCTGGTCTGAGGTCAGAAGCAATTCCCGCATCTCATAGGCATGCATGGCATTGGGGTGATCCGTTAAAAACAGCAAATCCACCCGGTTCATGCACAAAGCCGCCCTCAAGTGAGCCAGACAACTGGGGTTCAGCCTCCCGCCGGACAGACCATCTCGATCGCAAGCATCCCACGAGTAAGGGGAGTGAAAGTGAGCAATGGATCTCACTATCCTTTTTCCCCGAGGATTTCCCAAGGTCGCCGAATCGGGAAGCATCGGATCATAAGCGGGCTTGCAGCCAAGAGCAAACCATAAGCCAATCCCTAAGGCGAGCCTGAGAAACCCCACACTTTGTTTCATTGGCTCAGTTTGACTCAACTAGCTCCGATTTTCTAGCGCTTCTTCGCAGCAAGCCAAAAGGAAGCCTTCTGCTGCTCTTTAAAGGTGATGATGAAAGACTGCTTCAGCTAACCTTGGATCGCCAATGGCCACCGTGCTATGACGAGATAAGAAGCGTGCAATGGCAAGCCCAAACATCCCCAGAAAGCCTAAAGTTAAGCCAATTTCCATCCAGCCGAACTTGGGTCCTTGTGCAAAAAACTCAGGCTGCACCATCCACATCACGTCGATCCATTGCGCAACGAGCATAAAAATCGCAACGTTCCGTAAAGTCACAAAATTCCTCTTGGCATGACGAGGTAGCAACGACAAGAAGGGGACCATGAACTTACCCACCAACAAGAAGAATGAAACTTGCACCCAGCCGCCACTTAAACGGTGAATAAAGTAACCCGTCTCCTCAGGCAAATTGGCGTACCAAATGAGCATGAACTGAGAAAAACCAATGTAGGCCCAAAACACCGTAAACCCAAACATGAACTGACCTAAATCATGCATGTGATTGACGTTGATGAAGGACTTTAATTGCCCATTGGAAATCATGTAAAGCGAAAGCAAGCAGATGGCTGCAAGCGTGGAGTAAAAGAGCCCTGCAAAGCAGTAGACTCCAAACATCGTGCTAAACCAATGGGGATCCAAAGACATCAACTGATCAAAGGAGGCCATGGTAAAGGTGATGGCAAACAGAGCCAAAAAGGCAGGGGAAAGAACCCGATTCTTCAGCGTCAGCTTGTACTCACCACTCTGATCCTGAGCCAGAGAATTTCCCACCATCTTCATTGCAAACAGACACCAAAGGCCAATGGCCAGGAGGTTTCGAAGGGTGAAAAACGAAACGTTTAAATACCCCGACTTACCCTCCAAGACGAGATCGCCTTGAACGTGTGATGCGTGACTCCAGAGGTACAAATGAGGAATTCCGAAGTACAAAAGGCCGAAAGTGAGAAACACCACGGGCAAATACGAAGTCAAGGCCTCAGCCAATCTCCGCAGAGGCGCACTCCACATGGAGCCTGTGATCCACTGAATCGAGGCAAAGAACAAACCGCCCAAACCCAACGAGAGGAAATAGAAGTGATTGTGAACAAAACTGGCCCAGGTACGAACTGGATCGACCTTCAAGCCTGCAAGGAAGGTCACTCCTCCTAGGATCACAAAAGCAATCAATACCTTTTTCAGGCCACTGGGAATGATCCAGGGACCTGGGTTTTTCATCTCTGTTGCCACTGTACCGGGATTTGCCATAACTTACTTAGACTCCTGATCGTAAACTTGAACATCTTCTGGGGTCGGTTTCTTCGAACGCTGAAGAGCGCGAACGTAGTGAATGGTGGCCCAGCGATCCCCCGAGGCAATCTGTGAGGCGTAGCTTGGCATCAAATTCTGACCCATCGTAATGACGTGGTAAATACTGCCATCGTTCCACTGAGTGACTTTCTCCGAATGCAAAGACGGGGGTCGTGGGTATTTGGGCACAATGTAACCATCTCCCTCGGCTGAAGGCCCATGGCACACGATGCAATAGGTCTCATAAACGTGCTTGCCACGCTTGAGAACCTCAAGCGTGGGCTGAAGAGGATTTTTCAACTCCCTGCCTGCTGCTTCGGGATCATTTGGGTAAGGATAAGGCTGAAAATTCCGATCCACGGTTCCTGCCACGGGCATCATCATCTCCCCAGGCTGCTGAGCCTTCATCGCAGGAGAATAAACCATATCCGGCATATAAATCACATTGGGCTTCTCATGACGACATCCGCTCCAAATGAGCCCAGAAAGAAGACCCAACGCAACGAATGATACCCTTGGAGAACACCCGAGAAAAGACATGGGGGAGTTTTTCATTTTTAACATAACTTAGAACCATCCCTCAGAGTAGACACTTCTGACCTCTTTGGCCCCTGTTTTCTTTAAAAACTCAGACGCCTCGGCCTCATTAAATTCCTTAAACGCTCCGCCTGGGGAGTAGGGCTTGGAGGGAGGCTCAATGACCAGTGCAAATCGGTCCCGCGTCAGACTCGGGTCAAAGGCCTTCTTTTTCGTGTTTGGAAGACCATTGATGATGAACATCCCAGCCACCGTGGAGAGTCCAGCAAACAAAATCGTGCACTCGAACATCACGGGGATAAACGCCGCTAAAGAGTTAAATGGCTTTCCACCGACAATCAAAGGCCAGTCCACAGCCGAAGTCCAGTACTGAAGGAGAAACCCTAAAGTTAATCCCGTCAATCCCCCCGCAAAAGTCACAAACGGCAACGGAGAACGCTTTAAGCCTTGTGCCTCAATGAGACCATGTACGGGATAAGGCGTGTAAGCGTCGAAATCCCGGTAGCGAGCATCGCGGACCTTCTCCGTGGCTTTCATCAAAGCATGGGGATCATCAAAGAAACCGATCACTCCTGCCAACGTTTTCTGTTCTGTCGCTTTAGACATGGCTAGGAACCTCCTTGATGGATTCAGGATGATGCCCATCTCCTTGAGGAGACGGCATGACGCTTTTGACTTCAGCCATGGCAATCACGGGAAGCACTCGGCAAAACAGCAGGAAGAAGATGAAGAACCAACCAAAGCTTCCCAGAGTGATTCCCCAGTCATACCAAGTCGGGACATAGTATCTCCAGTTTGAAGGAAGAAAATCCCGATGCAAGGAAGTCACGACAATCACAAACCGCTCAAACCACATCCCGATGTTCACGAATAAAGAGACCACAAACATCACAGGAATGCTGGTGCGGAATTTTTTGAACCAAAAGAGTTGCGGAATCACGACGTTGCAGACCGCCATGGTCCAGTAAGCCCACCAATACGGGCCAAAAGCTCGATTGATAAATGCAAAACGCTCAAAGGGGCTCCCACTGTACCAGGCAATGAAGAACTCACAAGCGTATGCATAGCCCACGGTCATCCCAGTGGCCATGATGATCTTATTCATCTTCTCTAAGTGATCCAGCGTGATGTAGTTCTTCAGATTGAACATCTCACGCGCAATCACTAAGAGGGTCACCACCATTGCAAACCCTGAGAAAATCGCGCCTGCCACAAAGTAGGGCGGAAAAATCGTCGTATGCCAACCGGGAAGATTGGAGACGGCAAAGTCAAACGACACCACGCTGTGCACCGAGAGCACCAGAGGCGTCGAAAGGCCTGCCAAAAGCATGTAGGCGATTTCATAGTGCCCCCAAGCCTTATTCGAACCCCTCCATCCTAAGGAAAGAATGGAATAGATGAACTTACGAACGGGATGCTTGGCTCGATCTCGAACGGTCGCTAGGTCAGGAATTAAACCCACAAACCAAAACACCAGAGAGATTGTGAAGTAAGTGCCCACAGCAAAAACGTCCCAGAGCAATGGGGATCTAAAGTTCACCCAAAGGTGCCGCTGATTGGGGTAAGGAAGCAACCAAATGGCTGCATACCAGGGCCTACCCGTATGAATCACTGGGAACAACAGAGCCGTGATGACCGCAAAAATCGTCATGGCTTCAGCCGAACGATTGATTGCAGTTCGCCACTTCTGTCGAAAGAGGAAAAGCACAGCCGAAATCAACGTTCCTGCGTGACCAATCCCTACCCAGAACACAAAGTTCACAATGAAGATCCCCCAGCCATTGGGCTGATTGAGGCCCAAGACCCCGAGACCATCCATGAACATGCGCGCTGCGAGAACTGCACCGACGCTGAAGGCACAGATCGCCAAAATAAAGCAAGCCCACCATTTCTGATTGGGGAATCGCTCCAAAGGGGCCGAGATGTCGTTGTTCACATCGGCGAAGGTTTTGCCCCCTGTTACAAGAACATCAGGCGTGTATTTTACACTCTCACTGGAAGTTGCCATGGCTCTATTCACCTCTTCCTCGACACGAATCGTTTAAGCATGTTCTGCCCCAGCTCCATGTCCGGAATGAGGAGCACTTTCCTTATTTCTGACCTTCGTCAGATAAGAGACCGAAGGTTTCGTATTGAGAACTTCAAGCACTCGGAATGCCTGAGGACTGGTCTTCATCTGAGAAACCTTGCTCTTTGGATCATTTAAATCCCCGAAAACGATGGCATCCGTTGGACAAGTCTGCTGACAGGCCGTCTTCAACTGACCATCCTTCACCATTTCGCCTGCATCTTTAGCATGATCCTTTGCTTCTTGGATCCGCTGAGTACAGAACGTGCACTTTTCCATGATCCCGCGGGTACGAACCGTGACATCGGGATTCCAGACCATGTTCATGGTCCCCTGATAGGTCTTCCAGTGATCGAAGAAATTAAAGCGGCGAACTTTGTAAGGACAGTTATTCTGACAGTACCGAGTTCCCACGCATCGATTGTAGACCTGAACGTTCAATCCCTCTTCGTCATGAACCGTTGCCAGCACAGGACACACCGTTTCACAAGAGGCATTCTCACAGTGCTGACACAGCATGGGTTGAAAGACCACATCAGGATTCTCAGGTGAACCCGAGTAGTAGCGATCAATGCGAATCCAGTGCATCTGACGACTCACGCGCACTTGATCCCTTCCCACCACAGGGATGTTGTTCTCCGCCTGACAGGCCACCATACAAGCACCACAACCGGTGCACGAGTTCAAATCAATGGCCATTCCCCAACGATAAGTTGGGTACTCATGCGGCTTCCACATCGAAGGCACCGGATCGAGCCTCAAATGAGGATCCGTATGATTCGAGGCAGCAGGATCTTTCTTGAATTGCGCGAGCGTAATATCGTTGATGATAGGACGATTCTCAGTTGCCCCATGCCACTGGGTTGCGGCTAACGAGTAGAATTTCCCGGTCTTTTGAATGATCACGGGCTGCCCCGAGAACACCAATTGATTGCCCTGCACTTGAACAAACGGATAGACATCCACCCCAGCTCCGTTGCCCACCTTCCCTGCCGCTTTACGCCCATAACCCACGGCAACTGCAGCCACTTCAGGGTGAAGCCCCGGCTGAACGTAGACAGGGAGCTCGGCTGAAGTCGATCCCACTTGTACTCGAACCACGTCATCTTTTTTGAGCCCTAATTTCTGAGCCAAAGCAGGACCAAGGTTCAAATAATTATCCCAAGTCACCGTTGAAATCGGATCAGGCAGTTCTTGTAACCAAGCATTGTTAGCGCTTCGTCCATCCCCCAAAGAGACTTTTGAATACAGGACCAAAGACACCACGCCCGAGTTCTGAGTCACAAAAGACGGAAGCTTGGCTAATGAAGAAGCCCGAAAAACTCGAGGAGTCGATTTTCTTCCCACCTTCACGGAAGGGTGTTTATACACACCAGCGCGAAGCACGCTTTCCCAAAACTGCTGAAACGATCCTAAGGCCTGAGCTTCCTTGTAAATCGTCTCTTTCCAGTGATTCTGCAAGTAATCGTGCCAATCGGCGGCCCGGAGAGCAAGTCCCGGAGTCTTCAGCGCCAGAGTCTTAGCCCAAGTAAGCAAGCTTTCCTGGAAGGCTCGAGTGGAGTGAATGGGAGCAATCGCGGGTTGTTGAATACTGTAAACACCGGGCTTCGGATTGGCATCACCCCAGTTCTCTAACGAGTGATGATCTGGGAGGACATAATCCGAAAGCAACGCCGTCTCATCCTCACGATCCGAAATTGAGATCACGAGCGGTACTTTCTTCATCGCTTCCTGCAAGCCCAAAGCCACTGCAGGTAAAGTGTAAACAGGATTGCTTCGATAGACAATCAACGCATCCACTCGCCCTGCTTGCATCTCAGCGATGAGCTGAGAGACTCGAGCAAAAGAGCTCCTCTGTGCAGAGGCTCCCCATACTCCATCCACCGTGCTCCCGTCGTTCTCCAATGCGGAGTTCAACAGATTCACAGCAATTTGAAGCGCAACAGCCTGTTGCGTTTTGGTCTGAATTCCTCCACCGACAATCAGGCTTTTACCTCGATTTGCCCAAAGCTCAGAGGCCTAAGACTTGATCTTTCCGGCATACCCTTCGATCCCAATCTCAGCTCCGACCTTTTCAGGCTCATAGGACTTCAATGCTGCGACGACTTCGGGAGATTGAGCCAGCTTCGAGAGCTTTTGTCTCACTACTAACTCATGAGCAAGGGATAAAGCCACTTTGAGCTCGTCCCCAGGACGGACCGGGTAGCGCTCATCCGCATTTGAACCCGTCAAACTCATCATGGACTCAAAACAAATGAGCTTGGAGAGCTTGGCATCTTTGGCTTGAGCACCGCTTAACTTCCGATTCTTCGACCAGGCTTTTGCATGCTCCACGGGAGACAACCACGTCCCTAAGAAGTCCGCACCGAGCGATACAATCACATCGGCTCGATCAAACTCATAGGAGGGGATCACAGCCGTACCGTAAGAATCAGCTTGAGCTGAAGCAATTTCTTCTAAGGACAGAGGATCAAACTCAACCCACTCTCCCTGAGCAAAGGCCGAGAGAAACTCCTTTACTAATCGTCGAGTGGAATCACCCGAAATTTCCGGGCTTAAAATTTTGACTCGACCATTTTGAGAAGCAATGGCCTTGAGTTTGGCTTGGATTTCTGAGTCCACTTGCTTCCAGTCCGCTTCCCTTCGCGAACCGTCGCCCCGAGAACGCACCACAGGGGACTTCAATCGATCTGGATCATAGAGATTAAGAAGAGAAGCCTGACCCTGAGAGCAGAGCTTTCCTTGATTGACTGGATGATCCGGATTTCCCTCAAGCTTAATGGGACGCCCCTCTCGGTCCTTCACCAAGATCCCACAGTGGGAGGAGCACTCCATACAGGTGGAGGCATACCAATTGGGAACACCGGGAGTAATCTCTTCAGGCTTCACCACGTAAGGAATAATCTTATGCACGGGACGCCGAGCGCATGCAAAACTAGCCATCGCCATGCTGGCTCCCATCACCGTGAGAAAGTCACGACGTGAAGCGCCTCCTTGAGCCGATTGATCGATTCGATCAAGCCATTCCACTGGCTTCTCGTAAAACTCCTGGCCCCTTTTTTCCTTCACTTGAGGATCAGCCCAATAACCGGGATCTAACTCCTCAGGACCAATCCAGTGACGAGGAGGAACAAACTCGTTTTGCGCACCTCGGGAATCTAAATTCGACTCTTCGTGTTGTTTATCCATAATCTCTCTCTTCAACTTCTAGTGATTTTTCTTAGATCCTCAGTGATGGCAAGTTGTACAACTGACCGGAGCAACTGGACCCTGAGGGTTTTTCACGTTCGGATAGACCTTCTGTAAAACTTCTTTCGGCGTAGTTTGACCTCGGTGGCACTCCATGCACCAACCCATCGTCAAGGCTCCTTTTTGCTCGACTCGATCCATCTCTTTGACGTTCCCGTGACAGGCTTCACAGGAAACCCCTTTGGCCACGTGCCGTTTGTGAGGGAAGTACACATAGTCAGGAAGTTCATGGACACGAACCCATTCAATGGGCTTGCCTTCAGCGTAGGCTGCTCTCACTTTTTGAATGTAGGGACTATCCGTCTTCACGACCGAGTGGCAGTTCATGCAAACATTCAAAGACGGAATGGTCGCATGACGAGATTTCTCAGCCCCTGAGTGGCAGTACATGCAGGGAATTTTGTTCTCTCCTGAATGCAACTTATGAGAGAAGGGAATCGGTTGCTCAGGGGCATACCCCTGATTGGATGCAGTGGGGTAATACTGAACCAACCCTGCAATCAAAGCAGCACCGATGATAATAGAAACTAAAACACCTATTTTTTTTTGCGTTCCTGAGTTGCGCACCATGCATTACCTACTTATGTTTTTTTTGTATTAGCCTCAAACCGGGAAACTTTCTAGTCTCTTTTTCACCCAATACAGACTTGCTCAACCATTTTTTGCTCCTGGGGCTCGATTTTTGCTCGAGATCTGGGTTCTTTATACTCCTATCTTCTGCTGATACTTGACGTTTTAAGATGCTAACAGAAAGTTTCATGAAGATGCATTGTTAAAATTGGATCCAGTGTTAAGGTTTCAAGAAGAGAAAACTGAATGGGGGGATCAGCTTTATGCTTCATCGGATGGGATACACGAAGTCACTGAAGGCCCGGGTCATCTTTTTTTGGTTCTTCTTACTTAATGCCGCGCCTCTTTTCGCTTCACCGATCCAATTTGCCATTGGCCCCGACTGCAATCAGTCCTTGTTACTCAACACCCTCAGCGCTGCTGAGCAAAGCCTCCTCATTAATATCTACCAGCTCGATCATCCGACCATTGTCCAGGCAATCTTAGAAAAACTCACCTCAGGCGTTCAGGTTCGCCTCATCCTCGAGGGACACCCCGTTGGAGGGATCACTCAAGCCGGAAAACAGGCCATTGATCAAATCCGCGACTCCATGATCCGCCTCAACCTCGGGCGAAATCTGGAATCTCAAAATCGGTTTTATCTCATGACCCCTCAACGTGGACAACCCCGTCGATATCGCTTCAACCACGCCAAATACGTGATTGCAGATGAGAAAAAGGTCCTCATCTCCTCAGAGAACTTCACCCCCACTGGACACTCCAGTCCAGGCCAAAAAGGAAACCGCGGGTGGGACATCACGTTAGAGGACCCCCGACTCATTGAACAGCTGAAAACAATTTTTCAAATCGACTCGGAGAACCCAAACGACATTCAAGAACTCACGCAAAGCACCGAGCCCCTCTCTCTTGAGATCCAGCCTCAGACTCCCCTTTCCTCTTCGGGTGAAACCTCATCTCCGGCTGCGGGCCAAATCCAAATCGGTCGTGCAACGGCTCAATCCATTGCGCTCATCACCTCACCTCACTCTTTAGAAGAAATAACGACTCTCATTCAATCTGCTCAAACCTCCATTGAAGTCCAAGAGATGAGCTTGCCTCTGAACTGGACAGCAGAAAAAACCTCTCCCAGACAACTCAACCCCTTGGTCAAGTCTCTGATCGAAGCAGCCGAAAGAGGCGTCCAAGTCAGAATTCTATTGAATGACGAAACGGTCTTTGCCAAGCCTCAGAAGGCCGGAACCCATCCTGAGACCCCAGCCCTGAAAGCCACCCGCAACGAAGAGACTTGCATGCTCATTCGATGGCTAGCGGATTGCAAACACCTACCGATTTCAGCTGAAATCTTGGACAACAAAAAGGCTCAAATCTCCTACATTCACAATAAGGGCTTCATCATTGACGGATCAAAAGTCTTAGTCAGCTCCATCAATGGAACCAGAAACTCCCTCTTCTTCAACCGAGAAGTTGCTGTGCTCGTAGAAAGCCCGGAGGCGGCCTCCTATTTTCAACAGATCTTTCTTTCAGACTGGCAAATGCCGCTAGCCCCACGCATCGAGCCCCCAAAGCTTGACTGCTCAGAAATCGATACCCTCGATCTCACGCAGTTTCCTTTCACAAAACCTCCACTTCCGCTGAACGCAGAAAAAAAGCGGAAGCGAGATCTCCATGTCCTCCCGACCTTAGCCCCCCCTGAGACCGCAGTCTCCGATCCGCTCGTCCCACAAAAAAGAATGTCGACTCCGCCTGCGCCCTTTTCCTTTTTCCTCCCCACGCACGAGTCAAAAGAAGACGACGCCGTACAGAAGCTACCCAGGAGGCGCAGCCCTGCCCCAAGCCCTCATTCAAAGTCCCTACCAGACCCACTTAAAACTGACACTCAGAAACCCTAAGAGAATGAAACCGGAGGGATCCCATGAAAACTTTGATCAGACATCATGCCAAAGGGGTTCAGCAATCAGAAAGTCTGAGCTCTACTTCAGGCCCTTGGAGGCATCATCTACCCAACCCTCAGTCAGAGACCACCTCTGGCCAATATGATGCTCTTTCAAGATTCGCTTGAGCCTCTGATCATTGGACTCAGCTGAGGAAAGAGCACGTGGAGCCGACTCCTCCATGACTCCACCCCAATTGTATGAAACACCTAATTGAACCTGAAAGTTGGCTTGCGCCGCAACCTGAACGGAATTATACCGAGCATCCAAAATCGGGAACGCCATCGTCCCTTCCTTCAAGGTCATCCAGGAAACATCCACCAAAAAATTCAGTCTTTTGGAAAGAGGGGCTTCATAACCAAGCACCGGCCCCAGGGCTAAGCGAGCAATGGAACCGGTCGCAGAAACCTCAGGACTTAGGGCTCTTAGGGTCAAATTCGAGAAACCAGCCCCGAGACGAACCCCCCAATAAAGCCCTGAGCCAAACGTCCTGCGCACCAATAAATCCAAGGCCAATAAAAGCGTGTTGCCTTGAGCCGAGACATCGGACACCGCATGCGTCAACGGATACGAACCAAAATAGGCCCCCACACTCCAGAGCCCAAGACGATTCTCACCCACTGCCTGACCCGCCCTTAAGGAATAAACTAATTGAGCCGAAGATCCTGAGCTAGTCAATTGATCTGCACCTAATGCCAAGGCAAAGTACTGCGGATGCTTGGGGTCGTAAGCTTTAGAATCCAAAGCGGGACGCACCTGAGCAGATGAGGCCTGAGCCGCTGCGGAATCAGAGGCTTGTGGGGGCGGAGTTTTCTTCAGAATGCTGGTGACGACATCTTCTTCTGAAGCTTTCTGCTGTCCAGGGGACGCAGAAGCCTCTTGACTGACTTGGGCTTCAGACGGCACTGACTTAAGAGATCCCTCTACTGAGGACGCCGCTGAAGGTGGGGTTGCCGATTGTGGCTCTTCTGTTTTATTCACCGCCTCATGATTTTCCTCATGCAGTTCTGAGGCCCAACCTACGGATGAGGCAGAGGCAAAAAACAGAACAAATGAAATCATATGCTTTCTTGGTTTCATCTTCATCCCCATTTAAATACCCAAACATTTCACTTAACTTCTGTTTGCCATTTTATTTAATTTCCTCTCATTATGAATCGAGTTGCCTCAAAAAACAAAACCTATTTTAAGACGTCAATTAACCGTGTCATGACCTCCCTCATCTCCGATCAGCTCGCTCTATCATTCTCAATTGATTTTAGGCTAATCCGATTGGGATACCTTGCATCTAAAAACTGAGAGGAGTATGCATGATGATTAAGATGCTCTATAAAAACGTACTCGACGTGATCGGAAACACACCCATTGTTCAACTCAACCGAGTCGCAGCCGGTTCTTCAGCTAAGATTTATGGTAAACTTGAGTTTATGAACCCAGGGGGTTCAATTAAAGATCGAATTGGATGGTCGATGATCCAAGACGCTGAGGACCAGGGCTTAATCCGTCCGGGTGGAACGATCATCGAAAGCACAAGTGGAAACACAGGGGTAGGACTAGCCCTTGCTGCAACAATTCGAGGCTACAAGTGCATCTTTGTGCTGCCCGATAAGATGTCCGATGAAAAGATTCGCAACCTTCGCGCTTTCGGCGCAAAAGTCGTGGTGACCCCAACGGCGGTTGCCCCTGAAGATCCCCGGAGTTACTACCAAGTGGCTCGCAGGCTTGCTCGAGAAACTCCAAACTCGATTTATTTAAATCAATATGACAACCTCTCCAACCGAGCGACTCATTACCGCATGACAGGACCTGAGATCCTCAAACAGATGCCTGAGATTGATGTCCTAGTTGCAGGAATTGGAACGGGCGGAACGGTCTGTGGGATCGGTAAGTATTTAAAAGAAAAAAAACCAACCTGTAAGATCGTAGCCGTAGACCCCGTTGGGTCAATTGTCTACGACTACTTTAAGACTGGAAAGCTGGAGACCCAGCCGAAGACCTATAAAATTGAGGGGATCGGTGAAGATTTTATCCCTAAAAACTATGACTTTTCTGTCATCGATGACATGGTCCAAGTTGAAGATCGTGAATCGTTTCTGATGACCCGAGACCTGCTCACTAAAGAAGGCTTATACTGCGGAATTTCAAGTGGATCTGCCGTGGTTGGCGCCCTGAAGTGGATTAAAAATCAAAAAGAAGACTATGCCGGTAAAAATGTTCTCACCATCATTTGCGATAGTGGAAATCGATATTTATCCAAAGTCTTTAATGATGACTGGATGAGAGAAGCCGGGTTCTTAGGTGAACTCTCTTTGGGAACTGTTTCCGACCTCATTCAATCCAAACTTTTTAACCCAAGAAAAATGATCACGGCACAACCCAAGGACCGAGTCTCATCGGTGATTGAAAAGATGAAGGAAAAAGACGTCAGTCAGTTGCCTGTCCAAGATGAAGCTGGATGGATCAAGGGAATCATCACTGAGGGCTCCATCTTAAATGCCCTGTATGAAAATCGCATTAAACCCTCCGATTCGATCGAACCCCTCATTGATTCCTCGATTGAGTTTGTGACTCCAAGCGATCCAATTGAAAAGGTTTCTCGCTTAGTGAAAGCCGGGAAAAGCCCCTTGGTTCACAACTCAAAAAATGACTCTGAATTTCTCTCAATTATCACCAAAATTGACCTGATCACCTACTTAAGCCAAAGAACTTAAAAGGAGCACGTTCCATGGATCACCCGAAGTACAGTTTCAGTACCCTTGCGATTCACGCAGGACAGGACCCCGATCCTCAGACCGGCGCTGTGATGACCCCCATTTATCAAACCAGCACCTATGCTCAAGCTCGCTTAGGAGAACATCGAGGATTTGAGTACTCCCGCACGGACAACCCCACACGAAGCGCCTACCAAGCCTGCTTAGCCGCACTCGAAGGAGCTCAGCACGCCTTGGCTTTTGCCTCGGGCTTGGCCGCAATTGATGCCATTCTTCATACATTGAAAACCGGTGATCACGTGGTCTGCTCCGATGATGTCTACGGTGGCACGTTTAGAATTTTCAACCAAGTCTACACCCGCTTAGGAATCCAATTCAGCTTCGTGGACCTCTCAGACCTGAGCGCAGCTGAAAACGCGTTTCAACCCAATACTCGACTCCTTTGGATTGAAACGCCGACCAATCCCATGCTGAAGATCTTAAATATCCAGCAGCTCACCGCTTTAGCTCGGAGGAAAAAGGCCCTCTCCGTAGTAGACAATACCTTTATGAGCTCCTATTTTCAAAAGCCTCTCGCATTGGGTGCAGACCTCGTTCTTCACAGCGTCACCAAGTACCTCAACGGCCACAGCGACGTTGTCGGTGGAGCCATCGTCACGCAAAGCACTGCCCTTTATCAAGAGCTCAAGTTCATTCAAAACGCAGTGGGTGCGGTTCCCTCTCCCTGGGACTGCTTCTTGGTCATGCGAGGGATTAAGACACTCTCAATTCGCATGGAGAGGCACGCTCAAAACGCTTTGGCCATCGCTCACCACTTGGAGAAACATCCGAGAATTGAAAAAGTCATCTATCCAGGCCTAAAATCTCATCCTCAACATGACCTAGCCTGCAGTCAAATGTCCGGTTTTGGAGGAATGATCACATTCCTGCTCCGAGGGGGACTGCCCGAGTCTCGCGTATTTCTTGAGAAGCTCAAGCTGTTTACCCTTGCTGAAAGCCTAGGCGGCGTGGAATCGCTCATCGAACACCCGGCAATCATGACGCATGCCAGCATTCCGGCTGACTCTCGGAAAAAATTAGGCATCCTCGACAATCTCATCCGCATGAGCGTGGGCATTGAGGATCTCACTGACCTAATTCAAGACATTGACCAAGCTTTAAGCAACTGAACTCGGAGGTGCTTGCAGAATCAACGCATCAACAGGGGCTCAACTAGAGTCCCTCTGCCTAAGCCCCAAGGAGCACCTCCCAAAGCTCGACCCCGAGGTGGCTTTTTTAAGCCCAGGAATTGCCCCGTAAATACTGAATTTGATTACAGTCTATTTAAAAAAAATCAATTCAGAATCGACCTGAAAAACCCAATCTCCATCCTCTTAATCAGGAGGAGGGACCCCACTCATGACCTCAAAAACCAGAGTGGGCTTGATTTTTAGACGAATTCAGCATAGGTTAGTAAACGATATGAAAAAAATCCGTGAACTCATCAAACGAATGCTTAAGTCTCCGTCTCGCCTTGCGTTAGCCTGATGGCTGGCAGAAAATCCTTCTGAATCTCAATTAAAATGGCGGTTGAGTCGTGTTTTGGAATTCCCCCTTCGGGGGGTAGGGCTGACTTGAAGTGAAACATCCACTCATTGAAGCTTTCCTGCGCACCTTCATCACGCGAGCGATTGAGGAGCTGAGCTACGGCCTTCCCCCCCCCACAAGTGGCTAAAAATCCAGGCGAAAAAAGCGCAATCCTCATGGCAGGCGCCAAGGGAATCTGAAGCTCTTTTACCTGAGCTGGATGACTGCTCGGATTCAATGCCGAGGCCTGAGCGGCAAGAACCCTAAATTCTCCGTTCGGCTGGGCCACAAACAACCCGCATTCTCCCCAGTGAGTCAAGCGAAGACACCCTTGTGTTCTCAAGAAGACTCCATGGATTAGGGAAAGCTGATCCTGCGGTTTCATCCCAGGCTTTAATTCCGTTAAAATGCGACTCACCCAAGGCTCAGAGACCAAGGCAGAGCTTTCTGCAGATCGACCCTCCTGAGGAGAATTGCAATCGCCCAAAGTCATAACGGCCTTTAAAAAGGCACTGGAAAGGGCATAACTGGAGGCACTGGAGAGAACAAAAGACACCGCTGAAGGATCTCGCATGGAACTCTCAGGCTCCTGCCCTAAAGACCTGCTGCCCTCTTGCAGATCCAGGTAATCCCCCCCTGATCCCATCCCGGCGCAGTACCGACTGAAGACCGAAAGGCCTTTTAAGTGGTTAAATTTTCTAGGCATTTTCTTTTTTTGCAACGCCTCAGCAAGACGGACTTCTTGAGACAAATCCTGCAAAGAACTCGAAAATGAAGCGCTCCAATCTGAGATTTGCTCAACACTCCGCCAATGCTCATACCCTCTGAGACTATTCATCAAATCCAGAGCGCGAAACGGGAGCGAAAGACAGCCATGGACCTCACCTTTTAAAAAAACCTCGGGCACCTTCTCAGCGCTCCGCACCAGTAACAGGATCATCTGTTTTTTTTCACGACTGCGCTTGAGAAGCTCAGCGATCCCCCCCAAATTAGGATCAATGCCTCCCTCCCCCGTCCACTTCTCATCCACAAACAGGATCTGAGCCTGCTCCAGAAACTCCCTCCCCTGCGAGATCTCCACTGCTGCAAGGGGGGCAAACAAAGTCCTCAGGCGTCTAACCCAT
>JBMSSC010000041.1:0-19926 GCA_049424145.1 Bdellovibrionia bacterium | reverse complement strand
CCAAAAACCAGCCCAGCTCGCCTTCTAAGACTCCTAAAAACACCAGCGCGGCCCCCAACCACTGGGCACCACTCATCCACTCTCCAAGAAAAAGAAATCCAAAAAGCGCCCCAAATACGGGCTCAGTTGAGAAGATCAGCGCACACTTCACCAAGCTCAACTTCTGCTGCAGGTAACACTGAATCCAGGTTCCCAGCGCCGTGGCCCCAACACCACAAAAAAGCACGGCAAAGAGCACTTCCCGACTCTGAATGACGCCTGGGATCTGACTCCAACTCTCAGGCTCAACCCCCCAGAGCATCGCACCGGAGAGCAGAGCGGTGGCTAAGATTTGAAAAAACGTCAGGACCAAAACTGGGATTTTTCTCAAGAAATACTGCATGGAGATGACATGGGCGGCAAAAGCGAAAGAGGAGGCCAGACAATAAAGAGTTCCTCGAGTTGGCACCAAATCCGACTCCAAAGTCAGAAGGGGCAGACCCAACATCACAAAGGCCATTCCCAAGCCCGCTCGAGGGGAAAGACGAATCCCCAATAACGGAATCCCTAGGAAGGGCACTAAAACCGGAGCAAGCCCCATAATAAAACCCGCTTGAGAAGCGCTAACACTTTTCAAACCCGTTGACTGAAGCCAATACCCCAAGAAGAGAAAAGACCCCACCAGCGCAGAACTTAAAAAATCCCGACCCGAAACCCGAATACGGGATTCTCCGGTGAAGGCTCCTTGTAAGATTTTTCCGAGAAAAAGAAGACCAAGAACAACCGCTGCAACAGAAAAACGCAAAGAAACAAAACTTAACGGGGACAGACTACTCACTGAATTCTTAATCAGGACGAAAGTCAAACCCCAACCGGAGGCAATGAACAATCCTAATAAACTCATGAGACCTCCCACTTCTATTGAAAAGACTTCCTAGAAGCTTGTCTTCGGTATACACAAAGGCAAAAAAAAATTCAAGAGGGAGCAGGGAAAACTGCTTCATTCCTACCCCCGGTGAAACGGAGAGTAGAGGTCAACAAAAAGAAGGAATAGGAATTTTAAAATTGAGCCCCTTCGTCCACGGGGGCAGACACCAGTCCAGTCGTCGACCCGCACCTTAGGGAATCAGAACACCGGCTCGGATCTTAATTTCATTGGAAATCTGAGGAGGAACCGGTTCGTAATGACCAAATTCCATGGAATACGTCGCGCGCCCCTGAGAGGAGGAACGAAGAGCCGTTGAGTACCCAAACATCATCGATAAGGGAACTTCTGACTTAATCACTTGCATCCCATGCCGCGTGGTTAACTGCAGGATTTTACCCCGCCTACTATTTAAATCCCCAATCACACCCCCCATGTAATCATCGGGACAAACCACTTCACACGACATCATGGGCTCTAAAATCACAGGAACCGCCTTGAGTGCCGCTTCTTTAAAAGCCATGGAGGCTGCAATCTTAAAGGCAATCTCAGAGGAGTCCACATCATGAAAAGAACCATCCAAGAGCGTGGCTTGAATATCCACCAGAGGATAGCCTGCGACGACGCCACCTAACATGGATTCATAGATCCCTTGATTCACAGCAGGGATGAACTCCTTAGGAATCGCTCCCGCTCGGACCGAGTTGACAAATCGATACCCCTGACCTCGCTCCAAGGGCTCTAGCTGAATGACACAGTGCCCGTACTGACCTTTACCACCAGATTGACGAATGAATTTACCCTCGCCCGAAGCCCGCGCAGAGATGGACTCCTTGTAGGCCACCTGAGGCTGACCCACATTTCCCTCAACTTTAAACTCACGCTTCATGCGATCCACGATGATCTCAAGGTGCAGTTCACCCATGCCACTAATGAGCGTCTGCCCAGTATCTTCGTTGGCATGAACGCGAAACGACGGATCCTCCATCGCAAGCCGTTGAAGTGCTTGGGCCAATTTCTCTTGGTCCGCCTTGGTCTTAGGCTCAATGGCAATGGAGATCACGGGCTCGGGGAACTCAATTTTCTCCAGCAAAATGGGCTTAGACTCCTGACAGAGTGTATCTCCTGTGGTCGTAAAACGAAGCCCCACAGCAGCCACAATATCCCCGGCCTGAGCCCCCGTCACGTCTTCCCGCTTGTTGGCATGCATCTGAAGCAGCCTTCCTAAGCGCTCTTTTTTGTCCTTAGCCGAATTATAAACCATGACCCCAGATTGAATTTGTCCGGAGTAGACCCGAAAATAAGTCAACTGACCCACGTAAGGATCATTCATGATCTTAAAGGCAAGAGCGGAAAAAGGCTCATCTAAAGAACACTTACGGGTTAAAACCTGACTCTCATCTTTGAGGTCTTTTCCCTCGACCGGAGGCTTATCTAAAGGAGAGGGCAAGTAATGAACAATCGAGTCTAAAATGGGCTGAACCCCTTTGTTCTTAAAACTGGCTCCACAGATCACAGGCACCATTTGAAGAGCCAAACATCCTTTACGAATCGCCCCTCTCAAACGCTCAGGCTGAATCTCCTCCCCGTTTAAGTACTGATCCATGAGGGTTTCATCGAACTCAGCCGCAGCTTCCAGTAACTGCTCACGGTATTGGCTTGCTTCCTCCCGAAAATCAGCAGGAATCTCCTGAATTTCAAACGTAGTGCTCTGAGGATCACTCCCCCAGATGAGCGCCTTACGCTCCACCAGATCCACTACACCCTGGAACGAGTCCTCACTTCCTAAAGGAATCTGAAGGGCCACGGGCTTAGCCAGGAGTCGCTCTTGGATTTGAGTTAAAACATCAAAATAGTTTGCCCCGACGCGGTCCATTTTATTCACAAAGGCAATGCGGGGAACATGGTACTTATTTGCCTGCCGCCAAACGGTCTCCGACTGAGGCTCCACGCCCTCAACGGCAGAAAAGACCACCACGGCCCCATCCAGAACTCGTAAAGAGCGCTCAACTTCGATCGTGAAATCGACGTGACCTGGGGTATCGATGATATTGATGCGGTGGTTTTGCCAGAAACAGGTGGTTGCGGCCGAGGTAATGGTAATTCCTCGCTCCTGCTCCTGAGGCATCCAGTCCATGACGGTAGTGCCCTCATGAACCTCACCCATTTTGTGGGTTTTGCCAGTATAAAAAAGAATGCGCTCCGTGGTCGTCGTCTTGCCAGCATCAATATGGGCCATGATGCCAATATTACGAATTCCTTGAAGCGCACTCACAGTTGATCTCGAAAAGAATGAATGATTGGGCTCAGACGCTCTTACCAGCGGTAATGAGCGAAGGCCTTGTTTGCTTCAGCCATCTTGTGGACGTCTTCGCGCTTCTTCATCGCTCCGCCTCGTCCATTGGAGGCTTCAATCATCTCACCAGCTAATCGCTCAGCCATCGAATGCTCAGGTCGGCCACGAGCGGATTCAATCAACCAACGAGACGCCAAGGATTGACGGCGCGCAGGCTTCACTTCCACTGGAACCTGATAGGTGGCTCCACCGACTCGGCGAGATTTCACTTCTAAAAGGGGCTTGACGTTCTCAAGAGCCTTTTTAAACAGCTTGAGCCCATCTTCACCCGTGCGGGTTTGCATCACGTCGATGCAGCCATAAAAAATACTCTCAGCAGTGGATTTCTTCCCCTGCTGCAGTAAGCTACTAATGAACTTAGCCACCACCACATCGTTGAATTTAGGATCAGGATTAATTTCGCGTTTACGAATAAAAGTTTTACGGCCCATTTGAATCGTTCCTTCTAATTAAATTAATATTACTTCGCAGGAGCTGCAGCGGCAGAGGCTTTCTTTGCGCCATACTTCGAGCGACTTTGCTTGCGGTTGGCCACCCCTTGAGCATCCAAGGTTCCACGAACCGTGTGATATCGAACCCCTGGAAGGTCTTTCACCCTGCCTCCACGAATTAACACAATGGAGTGTTCCTGAAGGTTATGACCAATTCCTGGAATGTAGGAAGTGACTTCATACCCATTCGTGAGACGCACGCGGCACACCTTACGCAGAGCCGAATTGGGTTTCTTCGGAGTGGTGGTGTAAACACGGGTGCAGACACCACGGCGCTGTGGGCAGCTTTGAAGGGCGGGGGACTTTGTTTTCCAAAGTTTGTTTGAACGGCCCTTTCGAATGAGTTGATTAATCGTAGGCATGAACTACATTTCCTTTCCAGTCAGTTTTCTTCTTAAAACCAATTGCTTCTTTAAGTGTGCTTTTTAACACGCTTTTTTTCTATTCTTACCCTGCTTTGTTGACTGGTTTTTTAGGCTCACGACTTCTTCTGAACCCTTTTTCCAAGCTTGCTCTTTGTCTTCTATGGACTGAAAGAGAAGCTCAAAACCTGATCAAACAAAACTCAGCTTCAAACTTTTTAGGCCCTGGACCTCTAAGACTTGAGATCCTATTGGACTTTCTCCTCAACTTTTTTGGTCAGCCCGTCTTTTAACCTCGTCTTCAAAAGGCGGTCTGAATCGAGAATTTCTTTTTTGGAAGGCCTTCTCTTTTTCAGACTTCTCAAAAGAGCTTTCCCTGGGGAACCCTTCTAAGAAATTTAGACCTCCAAATCAAGAACATTTTGCTCAAGACTTGAGTAGTAGATCGCTTTACCCTTTTTAACCGGATGAATTCAACTGAGTTTGGGTACTGCAATCGGGGCTTTTCCTACATTAAAGGGACAAAACATAGACGACCTAGAACTGGAGGTCAAGGAAAATTAAGTTGAAAAAGAACCGAAAGAGAGAAGGCAGGAGCCAAATTTCTATGAACTCGTCTATGAACTCCAATCCCAGACCAAACCCACCCCAAGCGGATTTTTGCGATTCGAGAATTTAAACTCCCACAAAGAGGCCCCATCTCTGAGATTTGAAAATCGGACTCCTTCCGTTCAGGCAAGACGACATGCGCTTTGCCTGAACGGAAGGAAAAAACCAGGAACCCACTGGACACACGATAACACCACGCCCTGCCTGCGCAGAGATTAAAACCCAGGGCACAATTCAGCGAGGAAACTTAGCGAACCCCAAACCCGCGATGAACCTTTACGACAGGGCGAGCTCCCCAGCCCCATGAGGGACTCCTAGGCGGAAGAACGCCTCGTCTTAAAATCGGCGCTTTTAAGCCTTGCCATTGCTGAGGCTCAGGTGTTGCTTGAAGAATATTTTTCAAACCATAAAGCGACTGAATCCCAGTGGATGTAGGAGGAACAAACGGATGAGTGAGCGACAAGCGAGGAAAAGATTCTTGGGAAAACACCTCCTCCCAGAGAGCCCTAAAATATCCTTCAATCTCACCCTGATGGAGGGCCTGACTGAGTTCAATTGGGGTTAACGCCAGCTGATCGGTGTCTTTTAAGAGTTGCACACCGTACTTTTCAATCACGGCTTGAACCACACGAAGGGACCCTGAAAACACGGCCCAGTGAAGAGGATTTCGACCTTGATCATCTCGCAAGGACGCCCCGCTCAGATCAAGACTTTTTAACAAGTACGAAGACAGCGCTTCATACCCTTGAATGATGGAAAGATAGGTCAGGGAACGCTGGTAATCAGGAGCCTTAATCAACCTCAGGCAGAGCCGAGCGATGGTTTCAATGAACGAGCACCGATGAAGTCGTCCCTCATTCAGCAGAGACAGAAAAAAATAAGGCTCCTGCTCGAGCACCTCCATCATCAGCTTCTCGGCCAAAGGTTCAAGATTTCTTAAGTCCTCTTGAAGAATCATTTTGATTGCCTGCTTCTTGGAATCGATCGAGACGAAAGACTGAGCATAGAGCAATTGCTGCATGAGAGGCTCTGCGCTTAAGCGCTTGCTCGTGGGATACGAGCTATTTCTCCAACGAATTCGCTTTAAGGCCTCCGCGTTGACAAAGAGATAGAGTAAATTGGCCTGAGGCTGAGAGGAAATCTGAAGCCCGGTTCGAATTTGAAGCTCTCGAAAAAGAGCATCGAAAATGACGGTCTGATGCTCAATCATCTTTCTTGGGCTCTGGTCCGTAATCGAAAAATGCCTGGGCATGAAGTAATAAGCAAAAAGGGGAGTTCCATTCACGAAAAACTCGAGCTCTAAATCCTTATCTATTTGGTCGACCAGTTTTGCGCTCCCAAATGCATACGTCGTCTGTGGATTTGCTATTCGATCCACCTGACGAAAGGGCTTCTCAGCCCAGCTCACCACTCTGGAGTCCGAGGAGAAGAACTCACAGATGCGATCTAACTGTTGAGACTTTTTCAGCCCCTCAAAATCAGGATCCCGACTAAAGATGAGGTTCTTAAAAATCCGAATCACATTGGCAAGGCCAACCCCAAGCTCACAGTTTTGCTGCTGGTAGATGATTCGAGCATCAGGTAAACCAGCAATGACGCTCGTGCTCCACTCCTCTCGAAGCTCCTGTTTTTTTAAATTGAAGATATCTTTGTTTTTTGAATAAAATTGAACTAACCGCTCATCTAAAACAAGACCCCTCTTTTTTGCGGCCTGAAGAAGAACTCCCACATCCAGCGCCTGGGACTCATGATCATACACAAAATAGTTCATGAAGTTTAAAACCGAAGTCTCACCACAATCAGCATAAACTTTATTCTCATGAGAAATAGGATCATCAAAATGAGAAATTCCATAAGGAATTAGTGGAGGGAACTGATTACTGTATAAATAGGAGTAATAACTCATGACTGCGGTTTGCTCGGGATCATCTAAAAGGAATGTAACAAACTGATTCCTTAAGTCGTCCCCAAGGAAAAACCCCTTTTTGAGCTGATCGATTCGAGAACTCCAGAGTCGATAATCTTGAGGTGTGTAAACTGCACGATAAGAGAGAAACTGCCTCTGCAAAGCGCGATCAGTCGATAGTCTCAGCCCTGAATCACTGAGAGCGGAATCCATGTGTTTAAAAAGAGAGAGAAAATCTCGCTTAGAGGTCCCCCTGAGCCAAAAAAATGAAAGTAAGGCATGCTCAGGAGTATAGGGCGCATAGTGAGCAGGCGCTTGCAACAGGCTTTCATATATGGCTCCAATCCAAGCTGACGCAAATCGTTTAAAGTGCTTTTTCTTCCAGTTTCTCTGCTTCTTTACGGTTTCCATTTTGGCTGCGTCATCCATCACTTCGGCTGCCGTCAAGGTGACTGGAAAAAAAAGAAGATCAGTTTGATCGGACTCTTCCTCTTCACTAAAATCCTTCATCAAAAGATCCACCAGATCCGATTCCCATTGCTCATCAGAATGCGCCCACGGATCCACTCTCACTCTCATTGCAAAACTCAGAAGCTTTCCAATGGTCTTACTAGAAAAATGGGTAACGGCCTGACTGGGAACTTGACTCGGCACCAGCGTTGTTCCATCCGGTGAAGGAAAAAGCAATTGCAGGAGCAAGGCCGTAGCGTCTCGCGCCGCAACCTTCTCACCTAAGGCCTCAGGCACGGTGTAATTCCCATAAAATCTCAGATTACGAAGGGCTCCACTTTTTAAAAAAACAAAACCATAAACCGGCGAGAGGTACTCAAACTGAGGGCGTATGTACTGATGAACCCCCTTCATCTCTAAGAATCCAATTTCAGCTCGAGTCACAAAAGAGAAGAAAAAAAAGAAGACCCAAAAAAAGCTTTGCGTGATCCAAGGAGACAAAAAGAAACGACCCATGAATCGCAGCTCTCAAAAAAAGGGGACCGCGTCAACTTTAAACTTAATCCAAATCGAATCTAAACTGGAGACAAAAGCAGGTTCAGGCAAAAGAACAGAAGACCCTCGAAGCACCCTTTTTTTCACTATCAGGAGTCATCAAGGGGCTCCCATCAACACTCACTCTGCAGAGAATCTCAACCCGATGACTAAAAATTAACCCTCAGGTGGTCAACCCTGAGGCACTCAGATGGAGCCCAAAGCTTGGCACCGAGAACGAGAGCAAACCTCTTCTCGACTGATCTGAGCCTTGGCACCGGATACGAAAGCCAATTGAGCAATCCAAGTGAGTCTTGGCTCATCCAGTGGGCCTGAGACTTGAAACACCCGATAGACACTCAGGCCCAGCTCCTCCTCAAATAATGCGGTGGACTCAGCGAGGATTTCACCGGAAGATTCCCTTAAATTCTGAAGCAAAAGTTGCGCAGATTCTTGAGAGCCTAGATCCCCACTCTGAGCGCCCTTTGGACTTCTGAGGAAGACCTCAAGTCTGACACCTGGGAGTTGCCCGGATTGCTCGGACTCAAGGAGCTCAATGATCTGTTCCTTGGATAGCTCCGCGCGTGTGGGATGAAAATCAATCGGCACCAGAGCAAAGGAGCGGGCCAGCAGAGCCTGGGCTCCTTCGTTTTGACCCGAGGAAGAAGACCCGGGCATGGACTGCAGTTTGTCATCGGAGCTCGAACCATGGGTAGAATCCACTGAATCAACCGACGCGATGGGATCGCGCGTTGGAATTGCAGGATAAGAGTCCTCTGAGGACTGCTGAAAATCAGAGGAGGGATTGCAGTCTATGCAGTCATTGGAAGAACGGGAATGAAGCGCGTAAAAACATCTCTGCCCATCATGGGTTTGCATCATCGATGACCCGATGGACTGCTTGAGGGATTGAAAGATAAACTCCTGGGCAATCGCTTGAAGACCTGGACTAAACGAATTAAAACAGAAAAAATCATCCGCAGAAATGCTTTCTTGAAAGGCTCGCTCCGCCTGAGCTCGAGGCACAGCTTTACGCGCGGGTCTCAGACGACTCATGCGACTTACCTCGCCCTTGAGAGTCCGCAATCCCATCGATGCCCCTGCACTTTGGGCCATCAAAACTGCCAAAGCCACCCCTACAGACTGAATCCACTTTTTGCTCCCCATTCTGTCTTTGCTCCTTTCTGACTTTTTTTCTCTGACTCACGCCATGGCCTTTGATTCACCAAAACCCACTCCACAAAAAGTAGGGCCCAACGACTTTCTCAGCCCAGAATCAAAAAACTGCGTACAGGAACCCTCAGCAAACGAAGGTCCTATCGGGCTTTAGAAGGCCCTACGTCTCTCCTGGTGTTGGCCTGTTCATTTTAGGTCTGATTGAACGAAGAATGAAGAAACCTCATACTCAAGCTCATAGGCTCGAAGTCCCGTGTCCCATAGGATCAATGACTTTTGGATAAGAATCTCCCACCCCCGAAAAATCAGCTTCTCTTTTGGGCATACACCAGCCTCAGGCCAAGCGCAAGAAATGCCCCTGACTAAGCGTCGAGCGATCAAAAAAAGAGACTAGCCGCTGTGAAACGAAACCTAGTGCTTCACTGCAGCAGGCGTTTCTTTCTTGGCTTCTTCGTGGGAGACGAGTTCAACCGGATTGATTTTATCTAAGGCCACTTCAGCGGTCTCTTTTTTCGCCAAAAAGGTCTCTGGAGCATCCAAGTCCAAAGCCAGCCTTAAGACCTCATCCACCTGGTCCACTGGGATGATTGTCATTCCGGATTTAATCTCATCGGAGACTTTCTTCAGATCCGCAAGGTTCCCCTTGGGAATAATCACGGTGGTGATGTTCCCAATCTTGGCAGCCAAAAGTTTCTCTTTGAGCCCACCAATCGGTAGCACCCGTCCTCGCAGCGTCACCTCGCCTGTCATGGCAATGTTGCGCTTCACGGGGATTTTTAACAAGGCACTGGTGATGGCGGTCGTCATCGTAATCCCTGCTGAAGGTCCATCCTTGGGAACCGCACCCTCAGGCACGTGCAGATGAATATCAATGTTCTGATAAAAATCCTTCTCCAGGCCCATCAAAGAAGCCCGTGAGCGAACATAACTCATTGCCGTTACGGCTGACTCCTGCATCACTTCCCCTAATTTGCCGGTGATCTTAATCTGACCTTTTCCAGGCACCACGCTCACTTCAATTTGAAGCATATCGCCGCCTGCATCCGTGTAAGCCAGACCATTGGTTAAGCCCACCTCGTTTTGCTCTTCGGCCTTGCTCACCGTGTATTTGGCTGGTCCTAGGAGCTCTTCAAGCTCGGTTTCCCCGACGACGATCTTCGCTTTTAGGTCGGAAGCCAACGGCGCCGGAGAAGAAGCAACAGGGCTTGCCTTGGAGGTAGCCCCCTTGGAGCGAGTCTTTTGGGCAGGAACAACCGCCTGAGAGGAAGACTCCAAGAGCCTGCCCTCGACGATTTTTCGAGCAGCTTTTCGACAAACTGTGGCCACCACGCGCTCCAGGTTTCTCACACCGGCCTCTCGCGTGTAGTTCCGAATCATCCCATAAACTGCGCCATCGGTGACCTCGAGGTCTGACTCTTGAAGCCCATGATTGGACATCTGCTTGGAGATCAGGTACTTCCTGACGATATTGAATTTCTCAATCTCCGTGTATCCTGAGATACTGATGACTTCCATTCGATCCAACAGGGGCTTGGGAATCGTATAAAGAGAGTTGGCCGTTAAAACAAACATCACTTTCGAAAGATCGTAATCCACCTCTAAGTAATGATCGCCAAAAGCGAGATTTTGCTCCGGATCCAGGACTTCTAAGAGAGCAGACGAGGGATCTCCCCTAAAATCCATGCTCATCTTATCGATTTCGTCTAAGAGAAAAACAGGATTGGAGGAGCCTGCCTTTTTGAGGGACTGAATAATTTTTCCTGGTAACGCTCCCACATAAGTTCTGCGATGCCCTCGAATCTCAGCCTCGTCTCGCACCCCCCCTAAGGAACAGCGGACAAACTTTTTATTGAGCGACTTGGAAATGGACTTAGCCAAGGAGGTCTTCCCCACTCCGGGAGGGCCCACCAAACAGAGGATCTGACCTTTGGAATTATCCGTCAGCACACGAACCGCTAGGTACTCTAAGATCCTCTCTTTGACTTCTTCTAACCCATAGTGATCCTCGTCTAAGACCTCTTGGGCCACCTTCAGATCATTTCGATCCTGCGTGTACTCAGCCCAAGGCAGACAAATGAGCCAATCAATGTAATTTCTCACCACGGTGGACTCAGCCGACATGGGGGACATCATTCGCAGCTTCTTTAACTCGCGCGTGGCTTTTTCCTTACCCTCTTTGCTCATGGCTTTGGCGCGAATCTGCTTTTCTAGGGCTTGAAGCTCGGCTTTGAACTCATCCTTTTCACCGAGCTCCTTTTGAATCGCCTGCATTTGCTCGTTTAAATAGTACTCCTTCTGGGAGCGCTCCATTTGCTTTTTCACACGCGAGCGAATGCGCCGCTCGACTTGGAGAATTTCAATCTCCCCTTGCATGAGTTGAAGGAGCTTCTCAAGCCGCTTTCCAGGATCCTGCACTTCAAGGATCTCTTGCTTCTCCTCCAGCTTCAGGTTCATGTGTGCGACCACCAGATCGGCTAAACAAGAGGGGTCCTCAATCGAGTTCACCTTCATGAGCAAATCAGGGGGAATTCGTTTATTGAGCTTCACATAGTTTTCAAACGTGGCTTTCAAGGAACGAACTAAGGCCTCAAGCTCAACCGTGCTTTCAATCACGTCGCCGAGTTCTTCAACCTCTGCTTCAATCATTCGATCGTTTTCATGATAGGCTAAGATGCGAGCGCGCTTCTTTCCCTCAATGATGACCTTGACCGTATTATCGGGCAGTCTTAAGAACTGACGAATCGTTCCAAGCGTGCCCACCGTGAAGATGTCTTTTTCTCCCGGACTAACCGTAGTGGCTTGTCGCTGAGCCACTAAGAAAAGATCCATCTTTCGATTCATGCACTCATCTAAAGCATTGATGGACTTCTCTCGACCGACAAACAGAGGCACCATCATATGTGGAAAGATAATCACATCTCGCAACGGAAGCAGGGGGACTTTAAGAGCCACCCATTTCTTATCGCGATCCCCTTTTTGGTCACTTTTGGAGTCATTTTTTGGATTGCTCATAAAAGTTACTCTCCCTTTTTAACTACAGCACAACTGCAAGAAGGTTGCAAAGTCCGGTCTGTCTCAAGAAAAGAGAAAAATCTAATCACTTCAGTAACTTAAAACTATTTTTTTACAAAATCCATAAACTAAAAAAATCAAAGATCGCTCAGTCTGATTCAATTTCCATCTGAAAACGGAACTCTCACCGACTCAGGTTCTCCTGTCCTAGGCGCTTTCTGCTTTTTCAATGGAAGACGCAGTCTGAGTCACCTCAGTCCCATCAGCCAAAAGCATCACCGGACGCTCACCCTTTAAAATCACGTTCTTCGTGATGATGCATTTCTTCACATGACCTTTGGCCGGAAGCTCATACATCACCTCCAGCATGGATTGCTCCAAGATGGCTCTCAAACCGCGGGCCCCTGTGTTTCGCTTAATGGCTTCTTTGGCTACGGCTTCTAAGGCTCCTTCTTCAAACTCAAGCACCACATCATCGTACTCAAAGAGTTTAGAGTACTGCTTGGTGAGGGCATTTTTGGGCTTCGTCAAAATCTCAATCAAGGCCTTTTCATCGAGCTCTTCCAGTGTAGCAATCACCGGCAGACGACCAATGAACTCTGGGATCAAGCCGAACTTAATCAGATCCTCGGGCTCCACTTGAGAAAGCAGCTTCGAGACGTTCTCATCCGTTTTTGAGGAAATATTGGCTTGAAGTCCAAGACTTCTCTTTCCTTTTCTCATCCCCACTAACTTATCGATTCCAACGAAGGCGCCCCCACAAATAAACAAAATGTTGGAGGTATCGACTTGAACGAATTCCTGCTGAGGGTGCTTCCGACCACCTTTTGGGGGTACGTTGGCAATGGTTCCTTCAATGATTTTCAGCAGGGCTTGCTGAACGCCTTCTCCACTCACATCGCGAGTGATCGAGGGGTTCTCACTTTTTCTGGAGATCTTATCCACTTCATCGATGTAGACGATCCCTTTTTGAGCACGCTCCACGTTGTTATCTGAGCTCTGAAGGAGGTTTAAGATGATATTCTCGACGTCCTCACCCACGTAGCCTGCTTCGGTGAGGGTCGTGGCATCGGCCATCGCAAAGGGAACATTTAAAAGCTTCGCTAAGGTCTGAGCCAAAAGGGTTTTACCGGACCCGGTGGGGCCAATGAGCAAGATATTACTCTTTTGAATCTCTAGGCCGTCTTTTGAGTCCTTACCCTTTTTATCCCCTTGATGCTGAATCCGCTTGTAGTGGTTGTAGACTGCCACCGAAAGCACGCGCTTAGCTCGATCTTGTCCAATCACGTACTGATCCAAAATGGTCTTAATCTCCGAAGGCTTGGGAATGGACTGCGTGGATCGAGCAGGAGAATCTTTTTGTCCTTCTTCGGCAATGATGTCATTGCAGAGCTCAATGCACTCATCACAGATATAAACTGTGGGCCCTGCAATCAGCTTTTTGACTTCTCGCTGATTCTTTCCACAGAACGAGCAACATAAATTTCCAAAACCATCGCCGTATTTTTTTCCGTCCATAGGTTTCCTTCTACTAATCTCCTGAACTTAGACCTTTCCTCTTTTTTCGATCACTTTGTCAATGAGACCGTACTCAGTGGCCTCTTTGGCAGAAAGGTAATTGTCTCGATCGGTGTCTTTTCTCACTTGCTCGATGCTTTTGCCCGAGTGGTGAGCCAGAATGCCGTTGAGGCGCTCCTTTAAATAAAGGATTTCTTTGGCTTGTATCTCAATGTCGGAGGCCTGCCCTTTGGCCCCCCCTAAGGGTTGATGAATCATGATCCGACTATGGGGCAGACTAAAGCGCTTGCCATGCGCTCCTGCGGTCAGAAGCAAAGCGCCCATACTTGATGCCATCCCAATGCAGTAGGTGCACACATCGGACTTAATAAACTGCATGGTGTCGTAGATCCCTAAGCCTGCGTAGACCGAACCCCCCGGAGAATTGATGTACAGGTGAATGTCTTTATCGGGATCCGAGGATTCTAAAAAAAACATCTGCGCCACCAGGAGATTGGCAACCATGTCATTGACTTCTGTTCCTAAGAAGATAATCCGATCCAAAAGCAAGCGGGAGTAGATGTCGTACTGCCGCTCTCCTCTTGGAGTCTGCTCAATCACGATGGGGTTAGGAACATAGCTCGACATGGGAATGCCGCTTTCCAAATTAAATCCCACCAACTCGGGCTGAACCAGACTGGAAGGAATTCTTTGAGAAACTGATTTAATGATCATGACGCATTCTCCTCATGAAAGCTTACTCTTTTCTAGTATACATATACGAGACAAATGTTGCTCTGAGCCAAAAAATATTTTTTACTCTTCGCTTGAATCAGACTGGTAAGCCTGATTGAAACGCACTATCACTAGGAGCTCTTTTGCTATAAAACCTACTGATATTCAAGCGACTCGGCATGAATTGCCTGATGAACCTCTTCGTTCACCAAATCGAGGTACCGAAGCATCGACTCTCGGAGCTGATCCAAGGTCAGGTCCTCTGGGTCGAGCTGGGAGAGATCCAGGATCTCCTCAAGCTCCCTTTGAACGGCACGCGAGGGCAACTCAGTCAGAGAGGAAACCCTCTCCAGCAGGTCTGAACCCATCAGCTCCTGCGGGCAGCACTGAAGACGCGCTGGACCCTTGCTCTCCTGTTTGCTGGTCACTTCTTCTTGGTTCTTCTTTTTTTGATTGGAGACTTCCATTTCCCACCCCAGGGGATCAAGTATAGAAAGGTCCAAATGCGAACAGCAAGACTATTTTTTAGGAATCCTGAGTTTTAGTCAGACGCTTTGCGTTAGCCACTCCGAGAGCAAGCAAGATGAGAGCCGCACCTAGGCCTTGTGAGAAACTCAAGCGTTCAGATAAAAACCAGGCCCCCCAAAGCACGCCAGCTAAAGGCTGAAGAAACAAAAAAAGAGAGACTTGAATGGGAGAGACCTGAGCAAGAACTACCCAGTAAAGCAGATAGCCCAGAGCAGTACCCAGGGGCCCTAAACCCAGCAGAGCCAGGCTTTGCATTCCACCCCAAGTGTTCAACGGAAGACCAGACAGAGGAGCAAACAAGGAAAACGAGTTCACCCATCCGAGCGCAAAACTCAGCTGAAGCAGGAGCCCTAAACCCAGCACGCCCAGGGCTAAGACGGAACCAAACACGGGCACGACGGAGGTGCGCTGAACCAACGGCTGCCCACCCACTGTGAACGCCACCTCTCCCACTAACGAGAACAGCAGAAAGAGCTGACCCAGGCCTGCCGCCGAGAACGCACGAGTCGGACTGAGCTGAGCTAAGAGCCCAAAGCCCAAGACGGCTAGACCCAGCCCCACGCTCTGTTGAACCCGAAGCTTTTCTCCCAAAAAAATAAAGGAGAAAAAAGTCACCAAGAGAGGCTCTAAGGCAACAATCAACGAGTTCTCCGAAGCCTGCGCCCAGGACAAACCCAGCATCTGAACCAAGGGGGTCAAGCCAAAGGTGAGCCATCCCAGTGCCACTATCCATAGGAAGTCCTTTGGACTTTGAGGAACCAGAAAAAAATCGCCCAATGCCTGAACCAGGCTCACCCTTCTGACTCGTGATTTTTTAAGCGAAAAAACGATGGCCATTCCCCCATACGCAATGAGTGCCGAGGAGTACCTGAGCCACGCTCCTTGTGCAGGCGAAACCACTTGCAGGAGCCACTTCCCCCACACCGGGTGGAGCGACCAAACGAGATTCACACCCAGCAATATCATCCCACTCAAGGCCTTCACCTGCGAGAGATTAGGAAACTCCGCACGATTCGTCAATTCTTGATCTCCCCTCGAAGATCGATTATGCTTCGGCCCATGAAGCCCTCCTCCCCGCCTCCTGCCAAACACCCCAAAGAGTCTGCCGTTGTGATGACGGAGTTGGTCTTACCATCGGACACCAATGCGATTGGAACCATCTTTGGCGGGAAGATCATGAGCTGGATTGATATTGCCGGAGCAATTGTTGCCACCAAGCACGCTCGACGGACCTGCGTGACGGCATCGATTGATGCGTTGCACTTTTTGGCGCCAGTCAAGCTTGGGCATGTTCTGCACATTCGAGCCATGGTCAACTCCGTTCACCGCACCTCCATGGAGGTGGGCGTTCGAGTGGATTCAGAAAATCCCATCACAGGCGAGATCACGCACACGGCCACTGCCTACACCACGTTTGTGGCCCTCGATGACCATGGACGCCCCACCCTGGTTCCGCCGCTTCTTCCTGAGACGGACGACGAAAAAAGGCGCTTTGAGCAGGCCAAAAAGCGGCGACAATCCCGAATTCAGCTAGCCTGTGAACTCAAGAAGAACCCGCAGGATTAATCGAGCCCATGAGAATTGGCGTCTTTGATTCAGGCATTGGGGGGATTACAGTTTTATCCGAGCTCCAGCTGCGCCTCAAGAATACGGACTTCATCTACTTAGGAGACACAGCCCATGTTCCCTACGGCACCAAGAGCCCGGAGCAAATTGAAAAGCTCTCGTTGAAGTGTGCCCAGATTTTAAAGAAAAAAAAGATCGACGCTCTGGTTGTGGCCTGCAATACGGCCTCGAGCCTCGCTCTGGGTGCCATTCAAAGAGCACTCGACCCCATCCCCGTGCTGGGAATGGTGGAGCCGGGAGTTCGGAGCGTGACCGAGAGCTTACTGAACAGCCTGGGATCAGATCCCAGTGAGGCAGCCTCTGCGTTGAACCCGAGGCACTCGCCCTCTGCAGCTCAAAAGCCCCAAGCCCCCCCGTCCGTCCTCGTCTTAGCCACGCGTGCCACCGTACGAAGCGGAGCCTATGGGCGAGCCCTGGCTCAGGCGCTTCCCCAGGCGCGCATTTTTGAACAGGCCTGCCCACTCTTAGTGCCCTTCATCGAAGAGGGATGGATCGATCACCCCCTCTTACATGAAACCCTGCGCGTGTACTTGGAGCCTTACCTGAGCCACACCCCGGGTATTGCTCTCTTAGGCTGCACGCACTACCCTTGGATTGAACCTGCCTTTCAAAAGGCACTTCCCGGCTGGAGGATCATTCACTCGGCCCGGGCCGTGGCTCAGACCTTGGAAAAAACCCAGTGGCTTCAAAAGCCCACTTCACGCCCCAGCCAAAAGCCCACCTCCATTGAGTGGATCTTTACGGATCCCGCGGCGGTTTCGGAATTTGCTCAAGGATTCATTCAAACCCTGAACTCAGCCGTGTCCGCCCATTAAAAACGGCTGAGAGAGAAAACTCATCTCCCGTTGGCGTGCGCTTTTTTCAAAAAACTCAGCTGCAATCTCCCAAAGCCTCTCAGGCTCAGTGGTGGAGAAGACTTGGTTTCTAAACTCATGACACCCGGGAAAACCGGCCGAGTACCAGGCTAAAAATTTCCGAGCATGAATCATCACGCCTTTGGGGTCGTAAATCTCCTCAAGGAGCTGCTTCTGCGCCCGCATCAACTCCAAGTATCGCTCGGCCTGAGGTGGAGTGATGGACTTACCTTGCCAAAGGGCCCAAGCCTGCTCAAAGATGAACGGATTACGAAGCGCAGCACGACCAATGAGAACGGCATCCACGCCGTAGGTTTTCCAGCGACTTAAGGCTAGCTCAGCTGTGGAGAGGTCCCCGTTACCCAGAATGGGAATGGGGCTTTTGGCCTTCACTTCGCCAATGAAATCCCAATCAGCCTCGCCGCTGTAGCCTTGAGCACGGGTGCGACCGTGAATAGCCACCCAGCGCACCCCCGCATCCGCAGCCACACGAACGACTTCCAAAGCATTTCGGGAGGTCGAGTCCCAGCCGGTTCGAATCTTAATGGTCACAGGGATTTGAACCGAGCGCACCATGGCTTCCAGGGTTTTTCCCAAGGCCACGGGGTTTCGACACATGGCTGAGCCTGCCCCTTTTTTCACGACTTTGGGCACGGGACACCCCAGATTCAAATCCACAAAGTCTGCACCCACGCGCTCCACGTGCTGAGCGGCTTGGCAGAGAACCTCCGTCTCCTCGCCAAAGATCTGAAGCCCCACGACGCGCTCTTCCTCATGAAAGCGAAGGAGGTCCAGCGTTCGGGCACCGGCGTACTGAATCCCATTGGCTGAGACCAGCTCAGAGACCACAAGCGAGCTTTTCAGTCGCCTCATTAGCCTGCGAAAGGGGGAATTGGTAATGCCCGCCATGGGAGCCAAAATAAACGGATGCTCAAGCCGAAACGGCCCAAGCAGGATAGGAGAAGGGTGAGCAGAAGAATCCATCCCGCTGGTGTACTCTTAAGCCTTCAAAGCTTCAATCTCAGATCGCTCCTTGGGAGCTAAAGCCGTCAGATTTTCGTTCCCCTGAGCGGTGATGAGCAGGTCATCCTCAATGCGGATGCCTAAATTTCGGTACTTCTCTGGCGTCTTCAGATCTCCCGGCTGAACGTAAAAGCCGGGCTCAATCGTGAGCACCATGCCCGGCTCAAGGCATCTGGGGGATCCCTCTTTGAGGTAAAGCCCTGCATCGTGAACATCCAGCCCCAGCCAATGACTGGTATTATGGGGGTAGAAGCGGCGGTAAGCAAAGGACTTCAGATTCTCTTGAACCGTTCCACTGAGAAGCCCCAAAGACAGCAAGCCTTCAATCAGACTCTCACACACGTGCTGATGAATGTCGGGGAGCTTGGCTCCGGGCTTGGCCATGGCAATTGCCGACTTTTGGGCTCGCAGCACGACATCATAAACCTCAGCCTGAGCTTGCGTGAAGGCCTTACCCACGGGAAAGGTCCGGGTGATATCGGCTGAATAATAGCCATACTCCCCGCCTGCATCCACGAGCACGAGTTCTTGGTCGCGTAAGACCTCGTTATTGAAACGGTAGTGAAGGCAGGCGGCGTTTTTTCCACCCGCCACGATACTTCCATAACCCACTCGCGCGCACCCCAGCTTCTTAAACGTATAATCCACCAAGGCCTCAAGCTCGCGCTCGTTCATCCCCGGGTGCACCTGTTGGATGGCCTCACGGTGGGCTTGAGCCGTAATTTGGCAGCCCCGCCTCATGATTTCAATTTCCTCTGGGCTTTTGAACAATCGCATCTCAGCCACCGGAGCAAACGAGTCGAGCACGGGCAACAGAGCTCGCCCGGTCCTGCCTTGCGCCTTGCGAGCGGATTCGAAAACCTCAATTAGCCTGCGATCCATCTCAGGATGAAGGCCGAGACGATAAAACACCTGCTTGCAATCGCGCAGGAGTTCCTTCAGCCTAGGCTCAAGCTCCGAGATCGGGTAGGCCTCATCAGCGCCAAACACATCCCTTGCCCCTTGCACTCCGTAGCGCTCCCCTTCCCACATTTCCTTTTCGGGATCCTTCGGGGCAACAAAGAGGAGAGTCTTCAATTGCCCGGGCTTGGATCCCGAGGGGGCTAAAACCAAGCAAGACGAAGACTCTTCAAACCCAGTTAAGTAGTAAAAGTTACTTTCCTGGCGATAGGGTTGATAAACATCAGAGTTTCGAATCTGCTCCGGATGCGAAGGAAAAATAAAGATCGAATCCGGATGGGCTCGAAAAAGGGTTTCACGTCGCGTTTGAAAAAAACGAGGAATTTCAGTGAGAAGCATAGGTTAGAATCCTAAGGGCAAAGCCTTCAACTGTCCACATTAGCCTTCGGGTTTTAAGACACCGCGCTTGATTTGATCCCGCTCAATGGCCTCAAAGAGAGCCCGAAAGTTCCCCTCTCCAAAGCCCTCGTTGCCTTTTCGTTGAATGTACTCAAAAAAGAAGGGCCCAAGGATTTCTTCGGAGAAAATCTGCAAAAGGTAGCCTTGGCCTTCGCCATCGAGGAGGATGCCCAGCTTTTCCAGATCGGCTAAGTTCTCAGTCACCCCGGGCACGCGCGTGGGGACGGTTTCATAATACGTGTGAGGCACGCAGAGGAAGCCAAACTGATTCTTTCTCAGCGACTGAAGGGTAGATTGAATGTCCGTTGTCAGAAGTGCCAGGTGCTGCACCCCTGAGCCCTTCATGCGATCGACAAACTCTTGAACTTGGCTCTGCGGATCAGTGGCCTCATTGATGGGTACCTTGACGCGACGGCAGGGGGACTCCACCACATCGGAGATCAAGCCGGTCCGCCCGGTGCGAATGTCGAAGTGACGCGTGACCCGAAAACCAAACACCTCTTG
>JBMSSC010000040.1:0-20139 GCA_049424145.1 Bdellovibrionia bacterium | reverse complement strand
AGGAAACCTTAAAGAAGAGGATTTACTCAAAATTGATAGTCTTTTTCCTCATTTTCTCCGGCACCGAAGGCATTGAGAATCCGATAGTCACGACACAAGCACGCCATGTCCCCGATCGACCCCTAGGATCATCCTGCTTCCCCCGGTCACTTGAGCTCAGGACACACCGAAACGCTCCGACTGATCTGGATGAATCGAAAGCTCCCAGTGACTGAAATCGAGGTTTGGTTTTTAGGCCTTATTTTTTCAATAAAATTCAATAGATCTGGCGTCATTAGAAGTAGAAGTAGAAGTAGAAGTAGCTTTTACTTCAAATTCAACGCCCTGACTCTAATGATTGACTAAAATAGTTTTATCAACTATCCTTAAAGAGTATCTCGTTCATTTTCATCCGTCATGCGCCCTATTTTAGGCTTTATTTAGCTCCCTTTTCAGATTCTTAGGAGCAACCGAAAATGACGAACCCGCTTCAGGCGGAAGGAGCTCTCCAATGAAGAGAAAGCGAGCAGGCAATCCATTGAAGTCTCTTAGACCTCTAAAAACCTGGAAGTTTCTTTTTTTATTAGGAGTCCTGGTTTTTGCCTCAGGCTGCAGCCCAGCTTCCTTGCTTGGCGGCCTCACTTGGATTTCAAGGCTCAGCGGAAGTCCCTCTCCCCCCCAAGGTCTGGACAACCGGGGAGGATCCCCTGGAATCCAAGAACCTCTCGCCTTACTTCAGATTGCCTCAGGAGATTCTCACTCCTGTGGAATTTCAGTATCAGGGAAGCTTTATTGCTGGGGATCCAATACTTTTGGACAACTGGGCGATGGTAGTACAATCGAGAAGACAACACCTAGTCCGATCGATCCATCGGAAGACTACCTGAGTTTGTCTGCTGGTGGGTTTCAGACCTGTGGAATCACCCAGAATCATGAATTAAAATGTTGGGGATCGAATCCTTTTGGTCAGCTTGGCATTGGAAACACCACCGATACTCACTCTCCCTCGATTGTGGATCCCGGAGTTAGCTACATTGAGGTTTCAGTCGGAGCCTTTCACACCTGTGGACTCACGCAAGCCCAAACTCTGAAGTGCTGGGGACTTAATGCATCGGGACAATTAGGCAATGGATCCAGGACCGACAGCCTAGGTCCCTTGACCATCGATGGAGGAAGCACTTACCAGTCGGTTACAGCAGGACTCCATCACACGTGTGGAATTCTCACCGATGGCGCTCTCAGGTGCTGGGGATCCAACTATTGGGTACAAGTAGGAAACTCAAGCTTTTCTGATGAACTCAGCCCGATCGCCGTTGATCTTGGGACGTTTTATACGGCAGTCTCTGCAGGAGATTTTCACACCTGCGGCATCCTTTTAGATGGATCGCTTCGGTGTTGGGGGATCAATTTGGATGGACAGGTCGGGGATACAACCACCAGCTTAAGAAACTCACCTACACCCATCGACTTAGGCACCTCCTATCAGCGGATCTCAGCAGGAAGACAACACAGCTGCGCGATCACAAGTGATGGGTTCCTGAAGTGCTGGGGCCATAATTATTGGAGTCAACTCGGGGACTCCACTCGTACGAAATCCCTTGTCCCACTGCTTATTGACTCTGGAAACTCCTACCTGGCTGTCGCTGCCGGACGAATTCACACCTGTGGAGTTAAAAGCTCTGGTCTACTCACCTGTTGGGGAGAAAATCTCTTTGGGCAGTTTGGGATCGGATCCCCAACTCTCACCCCATCCGCTCTGGCTGTTGCATTCGGTAACGGACATGCCTGTGCAGTGCTCACCTCAGGTGAGCTCAAATGCTGGGGACGAAACAACTATGGTCAACTTGGAAACGGAGGAGGCCCAAACCAGCCAGCACCCGTTGCAATTTCAGACTCCTCAACTCACTACACCCAAGTTACAGCAGGAATATCCCACACCTGTGGGCTCACAAGCCTGGGTGGTGTTAAATGCTGGGGACGAAACAACTACGGACAACTGGGGGACGCAACGACATCAGATCAGAACACTCCTGTCTCTGTCGTTGATCCAGGAGTCTCCTACGTCGCACTGAAAGCAGGCGACTATCACACCTGCGGCATCACCTCCAGTGGAATGCTCAAATGCTGGGGAGTGAACTGGAATGGGCAATTAGGTAACGGCAATACAACCCATCAATCCACACCAGTGGAGTCTGACGCAGGGAACATCTACTTATCAGTCGCCCCAGGAACCGGGCACACTTGTGGCGTCACGACGTCCAACGTCTTGAGGTGTTGGGGCGCAAATGGATCCTATCAACTGGGAGATGGAACCAACACGGCTCGATCCACTGCGGTTGAGCCTGACTCGGGAGCTTCCTATTTACTTACAGCGGCAGCAGGAGAATGGGCGGAAACCAGTTGTGGTTTGACGACTTCGGGTTCCCTCAAATGCTGGGGCTGGAATGGGGATGGACAAATCGGAGATGGCTCCCGGACCCCGCGACCCTCTCCTGTCCCAGTCGATTCCACTACATCTTACCAAGCTCTCGCGATGGCAGGCTACCACACCTGTGGTATTACCACTCAGGGGCATCTGAAGTGCTGGGGCTGGGGCCGATACAGCCAACTGGGGGATGGATACACAAGCTCCTACCAATTAGAGCCCAAACTCATTGACCCTGGAACTTTCTACCTCTCCGTTGCAGTGGGAGTCACCAATACATGCGGGATCACGGTCGATGGACTGCTCAAATGCTGGGGAGAGAACTACTACGGCCAGGTCGGAGACGGGACCTCCAACAACGCACGCGACCTTCCCCAAGTCATTGATCTGCAGCGGTAAGTCCCACGAAGCCCCCCGAGTCCAAAGTCAAACTTCAGCTTACCCTTTTATACAGCTGAGACCGGACTCTTGGAGTTTTAAAAACTCGAGCCCATCGCCGATCCAATTGAAGAAAGCTGGATAAACTCAACTGATTCTGATTAAATTAAAATACACTTTTTTCTATTCCGAGAGGACCACATGAAACCATCCCGTGAAAGCCTGATTAAGCCGTGGGCATCCTCCTTGCGATTCCCCACAATTTTCCTCTATTTTGGACTTCTGAGCATCATAGGCTGGATCTACTTCATCAGTCTACCTCTTCATGTTCAAGGAGGAGATCCGGGCGAACTCGTCGCAGCAGCCTACCGACTCAACGTCGCGCACCCTCCGGGCTACCCCCTTTGGATCTGGCTTCAGTGGGTTTTTACCCATACCGTTTCCTCAGGGACCATCTTTTGGCGAGCATCGGTTCTCAACTCGATCTTTGCTCTTTTTGCTCTAGGAATCCTCACCTATCCTCTGCGCCACAGAATTTTAGCCCTGGGACTTTGTCTTTTCTCCTTAGGCCTGGCCTCCTGTTTTTCTGAAGCAGCCGTATTGCCCGATGTTTTTTCTCTGCACAGTCTTTTTATTGCCGCTATCGGCAACCTCTACTTTTTCTCTCCTCTGGATTCCAAAGTGAGATCTTTTTTTATTCCATTTTTATTTTTTCTAGGCCTTGCCCATCATCAAACTCTCATTTTTTTATTCCCGATTTTATTAACTGTTGCCTTGGTCTCCCGAAAAAGACCCGATCAGAAAATGTCCTTCCTCATGGGCTCACTCTTCGGTTTGACCCTAACCCTAGGGCTCTATCTCAGTCTGCACTGGATGCACGAATCGGATTTTTTTTCTTGGGGAAATTTGTCCAATTTCAAGGCCATTTTTCGGCACTTCTTAAGAGCCGATTATGGGACTTTTCAACTCTTAAGTACCGTTCACTCGGAGTTCTTTGGACTCCAGGGGCTCTGGTTTTTTCTTCAGACTTCAGGGTTCGAGATCTTGGCTCTTTTAGGGTTCTCAAGTCTCGTGGCGTTCCGAAGTCAATACCAACGGAAAACTAGCAACCTGCACCTTCTCCTCTGGTTGCTAAGCCTTTTTCTCTCTCTTCTTTTTCTCGTCGTTTTGAACGTCAAACCCGAGGGAATTGGAGCTGAGGTGGTTAAAAGATTTCACGTGATGCCCCTAATTCAAATCATGGTGGTTATTGTTCATTTATTTTCTCAAACTTCGTTTTCCCTTCAGGAAAAAATATTAGGTCCCACCCTGGTCTTCCTCTCTTTGGGAACCTTCTCAGAGCATTTCCTGATGCTCAAAAATCTCCATCACGATGCCATCATTGAAGAGTACGCTGAGAACTTTCTTAAAATTGCAGGCCAACACAAACCGACCATCATCCTCCAAAATGAAGACAGCGCCTATTTTGCAATTCGTTACCTTCAAAACGTTCTCAACCGAGAGCCCGCCATTCCGGTGATCTCTCCTTCTCTTTTATTTCACCCTTGGTATTACGAAAAAATTAAGAATCGACTCCCTCAATTTCAAATGAAGGATCCCACGCGAGTCTTCAACCAACGGGAACTGCACCTCACCCACGACCTGGTGATTCCGAATGTCCAAAAAAACGTAAACGTCTTTACGCCCAACGGCCTGGAACACGACGCTCAACTCAAGCTCACTTATTTTGGATTAGGCCGTCTGTGGACACAGGGGACAGGCGTTTTCTTTGATGATGCTTCCGCTTTGAATCTTAAAATACAAAACGATACTCGAAGCCCCAGACTAAGAATTCAAGGTGCAATCAAGGCTCATTTATCTGAGCAGTACTGCACATATTGGCTGGCCAAGGCCAATGAAGCTCATTTGAACGGGGACTCCTCTCAAGCCATGCAACTGTGGCAAATAGCGTTTCAAACGCCTTTTAAATGTGAAGTTGCAAGGCAAAATCTTTGTGCTGTCTCAAACTTGAAGCACCCTATCTGTGGTGATCAGCGTGCGCCGTGATCTTTTGACGAGCTTCGAATACAATTGTCTCAATCTGTTCCATCTGGTTGAGCTCAAGCTCTCTTAGCGCCTGATCCAACCGGAAGGGAATCGAAGCCACCGCTTCATGGTGATTTAACCAACGATACTTCCAGGAAAACTTTCCATCTTTTTCCAAAATCGACGCCCGTACCCATTCGCGGGCTCTGAGGTAATCATACACTTCGCTCATCACTGCCCGAATCAATTGATCTGCTTGATAGGCCTCTTCACTCGCTTTTTTGAGACGAACCAATGCATCTCTCGCTTGAGATCGATCCTTCATGAGCTTCTCAAGAAGACTGAACAGGATTTCTTTGGATTCGCCAGACCCTTGTTTTTTTTCAAGAACCCGTTGTAACTCCTGATCATGAATTCTTGCTAAATCCAGTTCTGAATCTAAATCTGCTTGAACCTCTAAGTCCAAGTCCCTCAATTTAAAGAGGATTCTAAACGGCTCCTGAACTTTGAACTCCTGATCCTGGAGAAACTCAGTGCCCTCATTGATCTCACTTCTGATCTTTGAAAAATTAGGACCTGCAAAAACAACAGAAGGAAGGCCCATCCCAAGAAAAGCAAAGCCCACTCCCATCAACAATGAACAAAAATCCAAACGAACTCTTTTAACCCCTTGATTCATCATGCTCTTTTTAAACCCCACGCCACAAGGCGAATGTTCTTCACTCCAAGCTCTTTTGATTCTCTTTCCTTCCTCGATCGGACGGTCCAAGCAAAAAAACTGGAAGAAACGCCCTATTTCTACAATACGGAACCACAGAACTCAAGATATTTTTATTTATTTCCGATATAAATTAAGAACTAAAATAAAATCATCAATTTAAAAGGCATTTAGCTCATTTATTCGACTTATGAGAAACCGTTTTCAAAGAGAGCCCCATCCATTCAATCGATTCAAGCTCATTTTAATGGGCTCATGCTTGTTCTGGATCATGGAATCCAGCGGATGGGCGCAGTCTTCGATCAATTCAGAAGGTCAAAAAAAGCCAGGAAAAGTCATTGAGCTTTCTCATCCTGGCCCTCATTCCCCTCAAGCGCAAACGGCGGAGCCTCAATCAGTCAACCCAGAGGAAAACCAAAATGAGATCGTTCCCCTTCTCTCCACCCCATTTTCTGACTCTTCCCTTCCACCAAAAACCACACTGCAATCTCTGATTCTTGAGACAGAAAAGATTTTTAATTCCATCAAGAACTTAGGATCGCAAAAGCCCCAACCCAGCTCTCCAAGATACTCCTACATTTACGATGAAACCCCTATCCACGAGCAGAACCCCAATCAGATCTTCAGTTGCCAAATGAAATCTCAAGACGAGATGAAGACGTTTTTAAAAAGATACTCAAGCGACCGAGTGAGGACTCCTTCCTTTCCCGACGGATGCATCCAGGAGAACTCAGGTTATATAATGGATCCAACCTCGATTGGACTTGAAGATAAAGTCCGCCAATTTCTCAAGCAATTTGAGTACGAAGGATATTCGCTGGAGCAGTCCATTTCTCGTTACCTTCGAGATACCTACCGCCACATTTCGTATCAAAAAAACTCAGACCGCCCAAATGAACCTGCTCAATTAACCAGTATCACAGGTGAGCTCAACACTCTTCCGTATCAGGCAAAAATAGCTACTCTTTCGGAGGCCTTTGAAAAGACCCTCGATCAAGAGGAGCATCCCTCATTCAGCTCAAGATCGGCACAAACACAAAGCATCAATCAGATCGAGGTTCGAAAAAAATGGTGGGAAGCAGCAAGACGCGCCAAGAAAGGCCCCGAGAGCAATCCACTTTCAGTCTTAAAAAACCCTCTACTCGCGTTTCAGTCTTTAGAGGAAATGCTTCCATCGGAACGAAGCGCGGTTAACCGTATAAAAAAATGGAACTACCAAAACTTAATTCTTTCAGCTGCTTCCATGGGAGCGACGATCGCCACCTCACCCATGGGTTGCTGCAGCTTACCCATTTGGGCAGGACCCACGGTTGCGACAGCCTCGTTGGGTTGCTCATTGGCGATGAGCGGACGTCAAAGCTATCAGATTAGGCGAGATCGCTATCTGGGGAGAATTCAAACCTCTCCTCAATTTGAATCTTTGTTGAAAAAATACGATCCTTTTTTTAATCATCCCAACTACTCGAGTGATGAACAATTGAATATGTGTCTAGGAACCACTGACACGGCACAAGTTCTTTTAGTGGCCATGATTCAAGCAGGCTGGGTGGGAGGATTTTCTCCCTCGGCAACTGAAATCTTAGGAGATTATTCCTGTATTGGATCTCTCTGCGTGGTTGCCTTTGGGCTTCGCGATAATCTAAACTCTCTCAATCATGATCTTCCCGATTTCGGGGCTTACTATGACGAAAAGACACCTCTTAGCACTATTCAAAGAGATCTCGGAATCGAGGATCTTTTTGAGGGTCTTTTTTTAATTCAGATTCAAGAAAAGAAAAATGGCATTAATTCCCTTCTTCGGGAGCTCAACGCTCTGTTGAAGATTCCAACTTTATCCCAGGAGCAGAAAAATCAACTGATCAGTTTAACCCAAACCATCTGTACCCAAGGCGCAAAAGAACTCGGAGAACTGGAACAAAAAGGAATTTCTGAGTTTAAACAAGCCAAAGAAAACCTCAACCACTATCTCGCCAAAATCAAGCAACGCCAAAAAGAGAAAAAAAACCAAAATTTCAATCCCTATTTATTCGCTCCTGCCCAGCAAGAGATGCAGTAAAGCATGCCTAGATCGGCTTACCCTAGGGCTTCTTGAGCTCGCTCAAAGCCTGGGCCATTCGATGAATACCTTTGAGTAAGATGGACTCACTCACTGCATAGCTGAATCGAATGAAACCCGGAGCGCCAAACGCCTCACCGGGGACCAATGCGACATGGTGCTTTTCTAAAAACCACTGAGCCAGCTCAAAGGAGGTCGTCATCCCACCTCGCTTCTCAGCTAAAATTTTTCTAAAATCTAAAAAGAAGTAAAAAGCTCCTTGAGGAGAAGCAAACTGCACCTCAGGGATTTTCGCAAACTCTACGGCTGCTTTTTCGCGGAGTTGATTTAAAGCTTCAATCTCCGTTTTCATGAGCATGCGCCCCCCCTGAATCGCTACTCGGGCTGCCTCCTCAATGAATCCCGGCAAACACGTGGAGGAATGACTCTGTAAACTTCTAACTAACTTCATGACCGACTCAGGACCGGCTCCATATCCCACTCTCCATCCGGTCATACTGAAGCTTTTCGAAAGCCCGTTAATCAAAATCAAACGATCCTTAAGCTCTGGAAAAACCTCCAGTAGGGAAATGTGAGGCTGATCAAAACAGAGGTACTCATAGATTTCATCGCAAACCACCCACCAGTCCTTAGTCTTTAAATAATTCCCCAGGGCCACGAGCTCTGATTTGGAATAAACATAGCCCACCGGGTTGTTCGGAGAATTGAGCAGAATGGCAACCGTCTTCGGCGATGCAAAGCGCTCGATTAAAGCAAGGTCCAGGGTCGTTTTCGGAAAGCCTTCGGGCAGAGGAATCACCACAGGAACCCCTCCTGCTGCAATCACTTGATCTGCATAACTCACCCAATAAGGAGCCGGAATCAGCACCTCGTCCCCCTCATTAAGAAGACTTAACATGAGATGAAACAAGATCTCCTTGGCCCCAATTCCAACGACAATCTGTTGATCGGAAAACTCCAGGTGGTTCTCGCTTCGAAGCTTCGCGCAGATGGCTTGCCTCAGCGCCAGTCCACCACCTGGAACCCCATACTTTGTTTTCCCCTGATTGAGGGCTTCAATGGCAGCTTGAACCACAATCTGGGGTGTATTGAAATGAGGCTCTCCCACGGCAAAGCTTAAGACGGGCAACCCTTCTTTCATCATTTGATTGGCTTTTGAATTCAGCGCAACGGTCAAAGAAGGCTGAACGGCTAGGATTTTCTTCGATAGGGGCCTGGGCATAAGAAACCTCATTTTTTCCTGCCTCGGGGGCAGAGTTTGCCTTAGTCTTAACCAAACGCCGTCATTCACTCAAGACTAGAAACAGACTTCTGAGTCAACCAGGCTAATACAGCCATGCGAACAAAGACCCCATTGGAGACTTGGTCCCAATAACCCGCTCGCGGGTCATGATCAACTTCCCCTGCGATTTCATCAAGGCGGGGCAAGGGATGAAGGAGAGAAAGAGTTTTTTTTGCTTTTTTGAGCATCGTTGCGTCAATCCGATAGGCGTTTTTGACAGCTTCATAGTGGGAGGGATCTGAAAAGCGCTCTTTTTGAACGCGGGTCACATAAAGCACATCGAGTTCAGGGAGAACTGACTGCAGATCTTGAGTCTCTAAAACCTGGCAGCCTCGCATTTGAAGGGCTGCTAGTCGCTCGGATGAGAGCCTCAGACTCGGATGCGAGATCAGAGCAAACTGAGTTTCAAAACGACTTAAAATCTCAATTGTAGAATGAGCGGCCCTTCCATAAAGCAAATCGCCCACAAAGCCCACTTTTAACCCACGACACTCAGGATGGGCTTTTGAGATCGAATAGAGGTCCAAAAGAGCCTGAGTGGGATGCTCACTGGAGCCATTGCCTGCATTAATCACAGGAACACTGGAGCCCCGAGCCACCTCATGCACCGCATGCTCCAGAGGATGCCGCAGGACGATCACATCCGCTAATCGGCTTAAAACTCGGCCCGTATCCTCAAAGGACTCCCCTTTTTCCAAAGACGAACTGGAACCTGCAGCCTGAATCACCGAGCCACCCAGTTTCAAGATCGCAGCCTCAAATGAGAACCGAGTCCTCGTGCTGGGCTCAAAGAAGAGCGAGGCTAAGATTCTCCCTGGAAGCCGGTTGAGCTGGGGCATCCTCTTCAGCTGCTCCTCCATCTCGGAGGATAAATTTAAAATCTCTTGAATTTCCTCAAGGCTGAGCTGAGAGACTGAGAGGAGATGACGCACTGAACGCCGATGATGCTTAGGGTCTCCCATTGAACTCCCCATCATCAGATCAGCGCCTCTTTTGACCACTCCATTACGAACTCCTTGACGACCTGCGTTTCGACTCAGCTGCTTGAGCTTTCTAGCTCAAACTCTAGGATAAAAACAACATCTCCCGATACTTAGGCAGAGGCCAAAGTCGATCGTCAACCCTTCCTTCAAGTCGATCACAGAGGCTTCGAATCTTGTCAAAAAGCGCCACGCCTTCTGAGGCAAACAGGGCTGCCTTGGCCTCTTCTTTAGATAAAGCCACGACTCGTTTTTCAAACTCACTCAAAGCCGTCCGTTTTTCCTGAAGCTCCAGAACCCACTCAGTCATCAGCTTTAGGCTCGTTTCTTGAGGGACCTGATTGAAGCCCGCAAGCTTCATCTGGTTCATTCCACAAGCCCGTGACTCCAAATCGTCAAAACAGGCCGGTAAAACTGCTGTGTCCACCAGCTGCTTGAGCGTATCGAGCTCAATTTGCAGGTCTTTTAAGTAGCGCTCAATTCGGACATGAAACCGGGAGATGAGCTCGGCTTCGGAGAACACCCCAAGGCTGGTCAACAGGTGTTTTGAGGAGGGCTCTAGCAACTGAGCTAATGCCTCTGGGGTTTTTCTTAAATGGGGAAGACCTCGCTTTTCAGCCTCCGTTGCCCACTCGGATGAGTAGTTATTGCCTTCAAATCGAATCGCCTTAGTTTCCCGCACGACTTCACGCACCACTTGAAAGATGGCCAAATCCAAGGGAGTCTTTTGAGCCAACTTTTGTCTTAAACTTTCCGTGAGTTCAGAGATCGCTCCTGCCACCGCCGTGTTGACAAGAGCAACTGGAAAGGAGGGTGAGACCGAGGCCCCTACGGCTCGAAACTCAAACTTATTGCCCGTGAAAGCAAAAGGAGAAGTCCGGTTTCGATCCGTCGCATCCTGAGTGATTTGGGGGAGTTTATGGATCGCAAGCTTAATGATCCGGCTGGGAACATCTTTCCCTAGCTCATGCGTGGTCTCAATCTCATCTAAAACCTTCGATAGTAAATCCCCTAAAAACACGGATAGGATCGCAGGGGGCGCTTCATTGGCTCCTAGGCGATGATCATTGCCTGAGGTGGCGATTCCAGCTCTCAGTAAGCCCCCGTGCTGATGGACTCCTTTGAGCACCGCTGCGAGGAAGATTAAAAATCGGAGATTTTGGGAGGGCAGTTTTCCAGGATTCAGCAAGTTCAACCCATCTAATTCTGGATCGTCTGAACAAACGGACAGGGACCAATTGCAGTGTTTGCCAGAGCCGTTGAGTCCAGCAAAAGGCTTCTCATGAAGAAGCGCTTTGAAGTCATGCCGCTGGGCGATTTTCTTTAAGGTCTCCATAACCAATTGGTTATGATCGATGGCAAGGTCGGCTTCTTCAAAAATGGGAGCCGTTTCAAACTGACATGGAGCTACTTCATTGTGCCGAGTCTTCAGAGGAACGGAGAGCTTTAAGAGTTCATACTCCAGATCCGCCATAAATGCCTGAACACGCTCAGGAATGCTCCCAAAGTAGTGGTCCTCGAGCTGCTGGCCTTTAGGGGGCTGACCACCTATGAGCGTCCGGTTACACATGATCAGATCGGGCCTTTGCGCGTAGAACGCTCGATCCATGAGAAAGTACTCCTGCTCGATTCCTAAAGTGGTCACAACGCGATGAACACTTAAATCCCCCATGAGCTCCAAAAGGGCTTTGGCTTTATCCGAGAGCACTTGGAGACTTTTTAACAACGGAGTTTTCTCATCTAACGCATCCCCATGGTAACTGAGAAACACCGAGGGAATGCACAACGTCTTCACACCGCCTGACTCGGTGATAAACATCGGGCTACTCGGATCCCAGGCCGTGTAGCCCCGAGCTTCAAAGGTATTGCGCATCCCGCCAGAGGGGAAGCTTGAGGCATCGGGCTCACTTTGAATCAGCTGAGCCTGAGTGAACTCCTCCTTCGGACGGCCCTGGGCATCGAGGCTTAAAAAGGCATCATGCTTCTCAGCCGTTGATCCCGTCTGAGGCTGAAACCAATGACAGAAATGAGTGGCTCCTTTTTCAGTGGCCCATTTTAAAACAGCACTCGCCACCGAAGCCGCAATATCGGCGTCCAGGGGCTTGCCCAACTTCAAGCTATCGACGATCTTCAGGTAAATGGCTTCAGGGAGCCTCTCCTTCATTTGAGGAAGATCAAAGGTATTTTTTCCAAAAAACTCAGGGATCCGCAACGCCCTGCCCTGATGATCCCGAGGGGGACTGAAGACTTTTGCGGGCCGAAAGAGGGCCTCTTCAAGTGCTTTTCTGCGGAACACATTCTGAGTGGAAGTCATCGTTTTTCCTCCGAGATCTGAGCAAGAAGTGGATTGAAGTGAGAATTTTAAATGACGTTCGTTTTTTGAATTCCAAAGAACGGATTGGCTCTATGAAATTTTTAAAGCCCGATAACACCCCTCTTTTTTGCGCTTTTTAATTTTTAAAGTCAACTTGATAGACTGGATCGAGGAGAAAATTCAGGGTATACCCAAGCCCATGTCGTACGATTCGAAGAAAGCCAGTCAGATTGAAGCCAAATGGCAAACTTTTTGGGAAGAAAAAAAACTTTTTCAGGTGAAAGTCGACCCCAAAAAACCCAAGTACTATGTCTTAGACATGTTTCCCTACCCGAGCAGCTCAGGGCTTCACGTGGGTCACCCCGAAGGCTACACCGCCACTGACATCCTCTCTCGCTACAAGCGAGCCTGTGGTTTTAATGTGCTTCACCCCATGGGTTGGGATGCCTTTGGACTTCCTGCCGAACAGTACGCACTTAAAACCGGCATTCATCCAGCAATCACCACTCGCCAAGCTATTGAGACCTTTCGCAGGCAGCTTAAGTCCTTAGGCTTGAGTTTTGATTGGTCCCGAGAAATTGCAACTTGTGACCCCGACTATTACAAATGGACTCAATTCATTTTTCTAAAGCTCTATGAGCGAGGATTGGCTTATCAAAAAGAAGTTCCCGTCAATTGGTGCCCTGAGCTAAAAACTGTGCTGGCCAATGAAGAGGTCGTGAACGGAAGATCCGAGCGAGGCAATCACCCCGTTTACCGCGTCCCCATGAAACAATGGATGCTCAAGATCACAAGCTACGCTGAACGTCTCTTAAAAGACTTAGATCAACTCGATTGGCCCGAGAGCACTAAAGAACTCCAACGCAACTGGATCGGAAAAAGCGAAGGGCTGCAAATTCGATTCCCATTGGCTCAAAAAAATCCTCATCTTCAAGGCGTCTCGAATCAGGCAATTGAGATCTTCACGACGCGCGGGGATACTCTTTTTGGAGTCACCTATCTGGTTCTTGCACCCGAGCATCCTTGGGTCTCCGCTCTCAGCACGATGGAACAAAAGACAGCCGTCGAAGCTTACGTTCAGCAGGTGGCTCAAAAGTCGGAGATCACCCGACAAGAAGAAACGCAGGAAAAAACTGGGGTCTTCACCGGAAGCTATGCCCTTCACCCCATCACCGGGGAAACGGTGCCCATTTGGATTGCCGATTATGTGCTCATGGGCTACGGAACAGGAGCCGTGATGGCTGTGCCTGCTCATGATTTGCGGGATCATCAATTTGCCAAAAAGTATGCTCTTCCGATCAAACGAGTGATTCAAGACTTCAAACATCCAAAAGAACCGCCCGCTTCAGATGACCCAAATACCTGCTTCCCTGACGAAGGACAATTGATTGACTCGGGATCGTTCACTGGAATCATGAGCCAAGAGGCCCGAAGAAAAATCGGCGAGTGGCTTGAGACGGCGGATCAGGGCAAACGAACAATCCAATACAAACTTCGCGACTGGCTATTTTCACGACAACGCTACTGGGGAGAGCCGATCCCCATCGTCAGTCTTGAGTCCGGGGAGAAAATCCCTCTTTCAACCCCTGACCTTCCGGTTGTGCTTCCTGAGGTGCAAAGCTATGAGCCCACGGGAACAGGCGAGAGCCCACTGGCCGCCATTCACCAATGGGTCAACACCCATGATCGAACTGGGCGCCTTTTGAAGCGAGAGACGGATACGATGCCAGGGAGTGCAGGTTCATCTTGGTACTTTCTGAGGTATTGTGATCCTAAAAACGATCAGGCCCCTTTTAGTCCTGAAGCCGAAAAGTACTGGATGCCTGTGGATCTCTACTTAGGAGGCCCCGAGCACGCCGTCGGTCATTTGCTTTACGCTCGGTTTTGGACCAAAGTCTTATTTGATGCAGGACTCGTCACTCACGATGAGCCTTTTAAAAAGCTCGTGCACCAAGGGATGATCTTAGGAGAAGACAACGAGAAAATGTCTAAGTCCCGAGGAAACGTGATTAACCCCGATACCGTGATTGAAAAGTACGGAGCCGATACCCTTCGCATCTATGAGATGTTCATGGGACCCTTGGAAAAAGACAAACCCTGGTCCACCACAGCCATTGAAGGGGTATTTCGATTCCTCCAGCGAGTCTGGCGCCTGATGATCGATGACATGGATCACCTGCTCATCTCCGATTCTGAGCCCAGCGCTGAAGACCTCAAGATGACCCATAAGACCATTAAAAAAGTCTCAGAAGACATTGAAAGCTTTCGCTTCAATACCGCCATTAGCCAAATGATGATTTTTATTAACCATTTCACCAAACAAGAGACGCGTCCCAGGGCTTGCTTAAAGCCTTTTTTGCAGCTTCTGCAACCCTTTGCGCCTCATTTGGCTGAGGAACTCTGGGAGAGATTGGGTGAGAAATCCTTTTTAAGCTTTGAACCTTGGCCCCAGTTTGATCCCACCTTGGCTCAAGATGACCAGATCACGCTTGCCGTTCAGGTCTTAGGAAAGACGCGCGGAACGCTAGCGATCCCTCCAGGATCGGATCAAGCAAGTGTGGAAAAACTGGCTTTAGAACTACCCTCCGTGGCCAAACAGATGGAAGGCAAGCAGATTCGAAAGGTCATTTTCGTCAAAGACAAAATCTTAAACTTTGTGATCCAATAGCAGCGGGTCTCTCCAGATTTGCCGAAACGATGTTTCCCAATGGATCAAGAAAGGGATAATGAAAATGGACCATTGAGTCCACCGTAGATTGAGCCCTCTATTTAAGGCTCAATCCATTGGGATCACACAGCTATTTTTGATCAACTTGAAGCATTGAATGAGCGAATTCATCCAACCAAAAATAGGTGCTTGATTATTTTTAATATTTATAATACAAAAATCCAAGAAAAAAAGAGCCGTTTATGAAAAAAACTCAGACCTTGGATTTCCTAAAAAGCCAGACTTGGGGTTTACTCCTCGCACTTCTCATCCCATCCAGCGGATGGGCATTAGAAGAGTCCTCTTTAATTGCTTTTTACCGTGGGAATGGCTCAGATCATCATGGTCAAAAAATCGAGGAACTTTGGGCCATGGATGACTTTGAGACCGAGACTCACCATGATTTTATTCAATGGCTCTTTCCAACTCGGTATAAAAACCGAGTCAACCCGCTTGCCCCGTCCCTGCAACCGAGTGATCTGGAGACTTTCAAAGAAGACATCGGATTGCGAGAACGAGTTCTTCATTCATTGGATTTTATGCTCCACTTTTATGGACTCAAAAGAGAATCTCATGGTGCATTAGTGGAGATTCATAAAACCGCGCAGTTTGACCTTCAAGCCACTGATTGGCTGAAGCGCGGGAACCATAATTATGAGCGAATTCTTCGAATCCTCATTAGCCTCAGCACGCTGGGACTGAAGGCTGAGGCGCGGGCGCTTTACCAAGTTCTGGCCGAGGAGATCTATCCCTCTCACGCTCCGCAAGTAGGCTCCAGCACTCTGCGCTACTGGAAGTGGGCGTCAGAAGGGCTTTTAGATGAAAAAGACGGGACGAAGAATCGACCCCAGTTTTTCTCCCAAAACTAACGTTCAGACTTCGGGTCAGAAAAGAAGACTCGAATCGGAACCCCATCCTGATAAAACAGATTTTCATGATCTGATTCGGTAAAGTATTTTTTCCGGCCGTCTTTTTTTTCATACCACCTTAAAACACCGGATTGCTCCTGAATTCGGTGAAGAATCTCTGACCTGAGCTGGGCGTCTTGGGGAGCTTGAATCACGATGCGGTTTTCAAGGCCTCTATAGCGAGAAAACGAATGAAGATCATTATCCGGAAATTTCATCGTCGTTGGGTTATTCAGTTGGATCTCATCAAAAATACTCTGTCTCATCTTTTGAATCAAAGCGCGATTCTGAATTGGATTTCTTGTGAATTGGATTTCTCCATAAAGTCCTCCTTTTGAATTTTGAAGTTCTCGAAGACTCTTTTCCAGACTTTTGGCGAAGTACTCAATATTTCGTTTGAATCGATCCGCAAACCGATTGAAATTGAAAACGGGACCTGATTTCAAGAGCGCTTTTTTGGCCTGATCGACTTGATTAAAATTCTCCAAGTAGACCACACCGTTTGGGTTCATCGAGATTTTTTTTGCGTAAGTCACCCCTCCGGGCTTACTGAACACGAAAAGATTATCATTTGATATGGCCTGCGCCTCTGAATCAGAGAGAACAGCCTTCAAAGGGGAACCCTTTTTTCGCGCATCGAAAATCCGCCGCTCTGCTTCCGCGTAAGTGAAAAATTGACTGTCTGATTGACAATTCGGAGCAGGCTCTTTTTTCATCCTCCCCAAGATAAACTTCTCAGGCGAGATCTGGTAGCATTCTTCATCCACGCAAACACAATCGAGGGAAATGGACTGACATCCCGAGCTCTGCAACTGAAACTTTTCTCCCTGGACTCGCTTCCAACACTTCCCACTGGGAGAATAGGTTTCAAGGGCGGTGGAGTCTCTCATCCAGCGAGATAAAAACTTCTCGTCCTCCTTTTGAAGGATTTGCTCAAAGATCGGAAGCTCAGCTTGATGTTCCAACGGGTCTTCACGGAAGTGATGATAGAGCAAACTGAAAAGCCTCAGATCCAAGTCCTCACCGGTTGCCTCTCGAATTTGTTCCTTTGGAATTTCTTTTTTTAAAATCATCCAATTGCTGTTGCCCTCGTTCGTACTAGGACGATTATAGTAGACTCCTGTTGCCGTACTTAAGTGGAGCAAGTCGTCTCCTGTATAACCTAATTGGTAAAGGGATCGGAGGGTCCCTGGATCATAAGCGTCTAAGAGTCGATCTTTTGACCTCAAATTAACCACCAAAAGCCGGCCTCCCGCTTGAGCAAACTCAACTGAGGCATAGAAGGTCGGATCCACATAAAGCCCATCACCCGCTAAGTTTTTTGAGTCGCGGCTTGGAATGAGTCTTTGTTTGACGGCCTCGGATTTTACTCCATTTTGGAGCAAATGCTCGGCCGCTTTTTTTCCTTGCCAGGTGAAAAATTGCCTCACGCCCGGGCGAGCGAGTACTTGAAGAAGCCTTCGTTCCCGGGCTCTCTCCATCTCTTGAAATGCCTCCATGTTCGAACCGGATTGAGAGAAATCCTCAAGCGAGGCCGGCTTCAGAGAGAGAAAATCGGCAATCCTCATGGGCTTTTCGTTTTTGTGACGAAGAAAATCGGAGATGAATGGACTCACTAGGGTTCTGATTTTGGATTCAGACAACTGACTACTCGAGTCGAGCTTTAAAGAGAGTTGATTCCTCTTCACCCACTGAGCGTATTCGGGTAGAGACATTTTTTTCGAAGGCTCAGTTGAAAATACTGGAGCCCAATTAAAAAAGTCCAAAGCTTGAGCTGCTGAAAAAGTCCCAGCCTCACCCCGAGAAAACTGCGAACAGGCCTCTTGACTCAACTGTTGGGATAAATCGACGCCTTTTTTGAAGACCTGAACAAATTTGTCTTGGGGTAATAAAATATCTTCACCCCAAAATGGAAATAATGGAGGATGAATTCCATAATGCTCAAGAATGACTTCTGCGATCAATCGGCCCAGGCGTCCATTGCCGTTGGTGAACGGATGAATCGAGATGAAATCATATTGCAACCGTGCTGTGGCCTCGATGATTTTTTCACGATCCTCTTTAAACTCTTTCAAAGTAGCTTTGAACCGCTGAAACGCGGCAGTTAAAAGTCCGTTGGTTAGGACCGATTGAAGCGTCTCTGGCGAATCCGAAGGCTTAAGTTCTTGCCCCAACTGGTCACCAAATCGCTCCAAAATATTCGGAATATCCTTGGAGTCTTTTAAGCAGGGATAGTTCACTCGGTTTTCAGACTCACTTTGCTTTTGAATCGATAGGAAGGGGTTATTCTGAACACTTTCTTCTAACCGCTTACAGGGAGACTCAGGCGGCGAAGTTGAGTTTTCAAGCCAGAGAGAAATACTCTCTTCTTGAGTACAATCACTGGATTTGCTGAGAAAGTAACTGCACACCTTCCTGAATTGCCCTAACTCAGAGTCCATCGCATTCTCTGAGTTCCTTGGAGAAATCCCTTCTCGTTTTAAGGCCTCTTGATGTGACGGCTGAATGCTTTCTTTTGAGAGCAAGGCGCGATGGGCGTTTTTGATCCCTATACCGAGATTTTGCCCCTCTTTAAAAAGATGACTTTTTAATACCTCTCGAGCGGCAAGTGCCCCATCTAAGGGTACTTCACCTTGTTTATTAAAGGCCAAAGGCTCCTTAAGCTCCTGATGCGCTTCAAGTGCGTTTTCAAAAAAAAGGAGCTTCGGATCGAAAAAGAAAAAACTCCGATAAGCTCTCTCGAACACTTGAAATTGATCTGCTCGAAGCTTCTCTCGAGCAAGTCTCATCAACTCAGAGGGAGTGCATGATTTCGAAGTAGCTTCTTGAAGACTTGCTAAAATCGGCTGGATTGGCTTAAGTTCAAAAACGGTTGAGCCTGGAGTTTGACAGGAGGTGGGTCCTGAGGCGTGTGCCTGAAAAGATAATAAAATCGTTACACACAACCCCACTTGCGATAGACGGGAAAACAAAACCCTCAAAATCTGTTGAGATAGGCCAAACCTCATCTCTTCTGATTTTAACCAAATTATTTTATATTGTAAATTAATTTAGTTTTAAATAAGTGTTTAAAATCAATAGAGAATTTTTACAACTCGAACCCAACAAAACGACTGAAAAAGTGGCTTCCAATGGAATTGATGCATCCCTCTGATTTTTTTGAGAGTCTTTCACAATTGATTACCCCCTCTGCCGTCTTCATGGGCTGGTTTGAAAGGCAGACCCTCCATAAAGATGTCACGCCATCCTGAGTCATTCGTTCCAGAGGATTGCTGGCTCTCCATGAGGGGTTTGCAGTTGCTCCCGCTGCAAGATTGCTTGAGAACTCTCCTCATTTGGGATATCCCAAGGACATGCGAATGAGAGAGTGGGTTATCCTATCTGGTTTAGCAAATCGGCCCTTGGCTGAGAAAATCTGCCAAAAGTTGGGGAAAACCTTGGGCGAAGTCGAGCTCAGACGGTTTAGTGATGGGGAACTCTTCGTTGAGATCAAAGAAAACGTCCGAGGCCGAGATGTTTACCTCATTCAGAGTACTTGCCGGCCGGTTAATGACACGCTCATGGAGCTTCTGATCATGATTGACGCTCTGAAGAGAGCCAGCGCCAAGGAGATCACAGCCGTTGTTCCCTATTACGGATACGCTCGACAGGATCGCAAAGTCGCCCCAAGAACCCCCATTAGTGCCAAGCTCGTGGCAGACCTACTTACCTCAGCTGGAGCGACCCGAGTCGTAGCCATGGACCTTCACGCAGGGCAGATTCAAGGGTTTTTTAACATTCCTTTTGATAACCTCTTTTCCTCCCCTGTTCTTTTAGACTACATCAAGCAGAACATGCCCCAGGATAATCTCGTCATCGTCAGCCCAGATGCAGGCGGTGTGGAGAGAGCTCGGGCCTTTGCCAAGCGCTTAAACGCTACGGTTGCCATGGTGGATAAAAGACGCGTGGGACCCAATATCGCAAAGGCCATGAACATCATCGGGGATGTTAAAGATAAATTGGCCATTATTCTCGATGACATGATTGATACGGCAGGCACCCTCACCGAAGCCACTGAAGCGGTTATGAAAGCCGGAGCGATCCAAGTGTATGCCGCAGCCACTCACGGCGTCTTATCAGGACCCGCCATCGAACGGATTAAAAACTCTCAGATCCAAAAAGCGATCATTACCGATACCATCCCCTTATCGGAAGAGGCCAGGGCCAGTGGTAAGATTGTCCAACTCTCCGTGGCCGATCTGCTGGCAGAAGCGATTTATCGAATTCATAACTATGACAGTGTCAGTAGCCTATTTTTTTGACATCCTCTCCAGCGTGAAAGCGGGAGATTCCCCGAAGGCGATTCATGTCCGAATCGCTCCTGAACA
>JBMSSC010000039.1:0-20170 GCA_049424145.1 Bdellovibrionia bacterium | reverse complement strand
CCCCCAGTCCCTCCCAGTGCAATTTAAACCGAAGAGGAAGCCAGCAGACGCCTGAGTGCGCTCTCTCCACTGAGAAACTCGGGCTGGACGCTTAAGCCCATTCAGCAGAAGCCTGAACTTATTCGTGCGCGCTATTCGGTTACTGAATTGACGCTCTTAAGTCGCTGTCCCCGAGCTTATGAGTGGACGTATCTGAGACCCCCAGTTCCCGTGAGGTCTGATGCTTGGGTCGACGTGATTGCGGAGGATCTCTTGGAGCAATCCGAGCGTGAGTGGGTACCTCAGGATCCCGCTCAACCCACTGCTCGTTCTTGTCCGGATTCTGAAACGGACCGGGGGAGTGCGCCCCAAAACAAGCCCCTTGCCGAGGGCTCCATGAGTCATCGGGAGCTCGGAAGTCGAATTCATCAGTGTCTTGAGTTTCGCGATTTTCAAGGGCTCAAGGAGCTGGAGCAGATCGTGGGTGTGAATCGATTTCAAGCAGATCCTTTAATTCAATGGACCCTTCAGTCCTCGTGGATGAATCCTGCGGATGAATCCTCGGAACGGGATGTCTGGCGCGAGCTGCAGTTTGAAGTGCCCTTGGGCTCTCAAGTCATTGTGGGTTCCATGGACCGAGTGATTTTAGAAGTTCACGCAGGAGTCCCTCAGGTGGCGTTGTTAGATTTTAAATTCACGCAACATGCAAGATCCCCAAGTCGTTTGATTCGTGCCTATCAACTACAGATGCAGTGGTATGCTTGGGCACTAGGGAAGCTCGAGCCAAGAGTCTCCTCATCGGCCATTCAAGCCTTTTTGGTCAACGTTTCCCTAGACGGGGTTCAAACGGTTGAAGTGCCGTTGGAGAGTTTTAAGCCCGAGGTGATTTTAGAGAAAGCACTGGCATTGCTTCAAGGAGGCGCAGGAGAGCCCAAGCCCTCAGCCAGTTGCCGGAGCTGCGCATTTCAAGCCCTTTGTGAGGCAAGTCCCAAAGCTCAAGCGGACGGAGACGAGGACCTTCAGCTCTCTTTGGGAGTTGGTCTTTTGAGCTCCGTTTAGCTCTTGGGAAGGGGAGCGGTTTTTTTTTCTCTCTCACTCTCTCTGTCGCTTTGACTGATTCTCCTCTTCTCCCTTTCTTTTCAGAAAGTAAGAATGAGCTTTCCAATGTGTTCACTTTTTTCCATTCGTTGATGAAGCGCGGCGCATTGATCCAAGGGGAGCGCCTGATCGATCAGGACTCGGATTTTTGAGGCCTCCAAAAGGGGCCACACTTTTTCTCTCAGCTCGGATGCGATTTGTGTTTTTTGAGCAACACTTCTGGGCCTGAGGGTGGAGCCCATGACGGTGAGTCCTTTTTTCATGAGTGTTCGAATCGAAAGAGGCACTTGTTCCCCTTTTTGGCTTGCAATTTGAATGAGGCGTCCTTCGGGAGCTAAGAGCTCGAGATTTTGGGCAAAGTACTCACCCCCCACCATGTCCAAAATGAGATCCACCGAGCGATGTCGAGCTCGAAGTTCTTGGACAAAATCCTGGGTGCGATAATTCACTGCATCATCGGCTCCGAGCTTCAGACACGCTTGGCACTTTTCTGGGCTACCGGCTGTGACGAAAACGCGCGCCCCAAACGCTTTGGCAAGCTGAATGGCTGTGGTTCCAATTCCGCTGCTTCCTCCATGCACTAAAAGCGTCTCCCCAGCCTTCAATCCTCCCCGCTGAAACAGATTGAACCAAACGGTGAAAAAAGTTTCAGGAATCCCGGCCGCTTCTTCAAACGACCATCCGCGGGGAATGGGCAAGCATTGCCCAGCCGGTGCCACACAATACTGAGCGTATCCTCCTCCGCTGACTAAGGCACACACTGCATCTCCGATTTTCCAGGGCTCGCTCTTGGGACCGCACTGAACAATCACGCCTGCGACTTCGAGTCCAAGAAGGGGGGATGCACCCTCGGGTGGGGGGTAGAGACCTTTTCTCTGAAGAATATCGGGTCGATTTACACCGGCTGCTCGAACCTCGATGAGGACCTCTGCCTCTTTGGGCTCAGGCACCGCTACTTCCCCCACTTTAAGCTCGTTTGGTCCACCCGGTTGTGTCACTTGGATGCACTTCATTTTTTTTGGAATGACCATCATCACCTCCGATGAATCCTTCGTTTACCTCAGTTTCCAAGTCGCGTCTGAAAAAAAAATATGGTTCACTAAAAGAGAGGAAGGATGTCATGGGATTTAGCCTGAGCAGGCCGAGTGGGTTTCAATGACTCAAGCAATCTCCATCTTCTGACCAAACGGCACAAGTTGATCTTTGATTCCCAGGAAAACTCCAGGAGGTAGCCCGATGAGTGAACCCAATTTTAAGCAGGCAAATCATACCTTTGTGGTGAGCGATATTCATTTGGCCGATGCCGAGCCTCCTCATCCTGAGAACCCTTTGTGGAAACGCTATAAACTCAAAGAGCATTTCATTGACGATGAGTTTCAGCTGTTTTTAAAAACCATGAGTGCTCGAGCCACAGGTTCGATTGAGCTCATTTTAAACGGAGATATCTTTGATTTCGATTCGGTGATGACGCTTCCTCCCGCTCGACAGGGGTTTTCCATGAGCTGGTTGGAGCGCATCCGAGGGTTGAACTCCGAGGAGAGAAAGTCACGCTTTAAGATGAAGCAGATTTTAATGGCTCATCCCGTTTGGATCTCTGCCATTCAGCAATTCGTCTTAGAGGGGCACCGCGTGGTTTTTATCATTGGAAATCATGATATTGAACTCCATTGGCCTTCCGTTCAGGCGGATTTAGTCCACGCTCTTCAACTCCCCGTTGAGTGTCAAAAATCGGTGCGTTTTTGTGAGTGGTTCTACATCAGTAATGGGGATACCTTAATTGAGCATGGCAATCAGTATGACTCCTATTGCCTTTGTTCCAATCCCGTTCATCCGCTGATTCAAAAAGGATCCCAGGTCTCGGTGCGGATACCGTTTGGCGATATTGCAGGAAAATTCATGATTAATGGAATGGGACTAATGAATCCGCACGCTCCTGACTCTTATATTAAGTCCTCAGTCTGGGAGTACTTACAGTTTTATTATCGCTACGTCATGAAGACCCAGCCTCTTCTGCTTTGGACTTGGTTCTGGAGTGCGTTTGCAACACTTTTTTACTCGCTGCGTGAGGGATTTTTGCCTGCCCTTAGGGATCCCTTGACGGTGAGCTCCCGGATTGATGATATTGCGCATCGCTCCAATGCAACGGCGTCCATGGTGCTTTCCTTAAAAGAGCTTCATGTGCATCCTGCTATTTTTGATCCGATTAAGATTTTGCGTGAGTTGTGGTTGGATCGAGCCTTGCTTTTAGGGATTATCGTTTTTGGGAGTTTTCAGTTCTTCACGTTTTTAAATGTCTTTTCTCAGGTTTCCCTTCTTTGGATGATTGTGCCTCTTATTATCTTTTTGCCTGTTTTTATTTTTTATGCACATTCTGTTCAATCCGAAGTCCAGGAAACTCAGTTTCAAGCTTTTCAGCTTGCGCCGCTGAGCGCAAAAATTGGACTGGTTCAGAGAATTATTCAAGGACATACGCATGAGGAATGCCATACTTGGGTAGAGGGAGTTGAGTTTTTAAATACCGGAACTTGGTCTCCTGCGTATTCAGACATTGAATGTACTCAGCCCTATGGAAGAAAGTGCTTTGCTTGGTTAAGAAGAGATCCTTCCCATATTCACAACGAAATGGTATCATCTACAATTGTTGATGATAAAAAACGAATCGCTGAACTCTACGAGTGGAAAAATGGCCAAGCACATCGAATTCCAGCAGAGGAACCTAGGGTGGGATGGGAGAGCTCCCAGGGGCGTCGATCGAAAAAAACTCGCCAAGTGGCGCCTTCTCGCGCCTCAGTCAAGCGCACGACCCAAGAGGTGGAGTAAGCATCGAGTTCAGCAGAGTTTTATTTGTTCCTTCTTCAGTGTTTCATTTTTGATGGGGGGTCTGAGTCATGCCTCAGCCCAGCGAATGGAAGGGGGTGCCCTAGTTGAGCTTGCCTCCTCTTCTGCGAAAGTGACCTTGTCTTCGACCTCATCGACGGCTTCAAATGGGGTCACCGTCGGCTCTGCGTCTTCTTCTGATTCTCCTTCTTCTCCTTCTGAACCCCCAGCGTTGACTCTGTCTCAGTTGATCGAAGTCCAGACGTCCAAGAATACCACCCTGACGGGGCTCTCTCAGGACTCTCCCAGTTTTTTAGCTGAAGGGGAGCAGGAAGTTCAGGATTTTATCTCGGTTCGAAAGCGCTTCTCCTCACCGTCTTTAGTCAAAGCGATTCAAAACCGTTGTCGGCAGGCTGACTCAACCCATGTTTTGTGTCCTTGGATTTTGGACATTCATTATAAAAATACGAGTGCTTACGATAAAATGGAGCGCGCACGGCGAAAAGAAAGACTCAAGGACTTCACCCATGCCGTCAAGCACAAAGACTTCTCTAAGATCTTGGATGTGGCACGCACCATGACGTACGGTGAATTGGTTCCTGCAGTTCAGGGCATCAGATCCATGGAGGTCATGGAGGCCCTTTCGGACCGATGGGTGGCCCAGGAGGATTGCTCCCTGAGTGTGTTACAAGTGGCACTTGGCCTGCGCTTTGAAGCGGAGTTTCCCGATGGTCAGTCCAAGAAACGAGCCCAATCCCTTTATCAGAGAGCGTTTCAGTGTCGCAGTGGGTTTGCTTCTGTGGTCTCAGGCTATCGGCTGGGTTTATTTGAGATTTGGGAGAAGAACTTTGCAGGCGCTCAGAAACTCCTCAATGAAATTCCAGAGGCGCCGTTGTCCTCTGCCTCTTCAGACTATCAAATTCGAGTGGAGTACTGGAAGTCTGTGTGCGCCGAACAATTGGGACAAAAAGAGCTTCGCGATCAACTGCGAGCGCATCTGAGGAGTCAGTACCCTCTAAGTTTGCATGCTTTATTGACCATTAGCCAATCCCCGCAGGCGGCCTTCACCCTTCAGCCCAAGGATCCTGAGATTTGGTTTCGCACTCAATCCCGTGATCAGACCCTGTCCCGAGTGATGCGGGATGCTGAACTTTTGATTCAGCGCAATCAGAGAGGGATGGCCACGCAACTGCTGAGAGTTTATTTGCCTGAACTTCAAAAAGCGGAGCTCCCCTTTCAGCTTTACTGGGCAGTCGTTTTTCAGCGATTGGGAGAGAGGGCGCAGAGTTTTCAAGTGCTTGCTGCCGCATTTCGACAGGATCCTCAACTCATCACGGCCTCAACCCTGAAGCTCATGTACCCGATGGGCTTTTTTAATCACATTCAAAATCTAAGAACCCAGATGGATCCTTATTTGGTGCTCTCCCTGATTCGTCAAGAAAGCGCTTTTGATGAGCAAGCCAGCAGTCCCGCCGGAGCCCATGGTCTCATGCAGCTTCAGTACAATACGGCAAGGCAGTGGGGGAGGGTCATTAAAAAGCAGCTCTTAAATCCTCAGATCAATTTAAAGCTCGGCGTTAAGTACTTTAAATTCTTAGAAAAAAGCTTTGGTGGCCGAATTGATTTGGCCTTAGCCGCTTACAATGCAGGGCCTCAGAGGCTGAAATCCTGGTTGAACCGCTACCCCATTGAGGAAGCCCTGCTATTTATTGACTCTCTGCCCATTCAAGAAACTCGCGACTATGTGACGTCCATTGCGCGCAATTATTATTGGTACCGAAAGCTTTATCCTACGGAGGGTTTAGATGAGTTACCCTCCTACGAAGGAGAGCGCCTCTTGTCGGCTCTCGGGTGGCAGCGATTTAACCTCGATCCCAAGTAGCCCCAATTCTGAGTTCATTGCTTTCGCTCGGGGGTTTTGATAGGTTCGCTCCTACCTATGAGCGCTGCATTGACCCCAGAACCGTTTCTCCCGGTAAAGCCCGATGTTCAACTCCCAAAATTAGAAGAAAAGATCCTCGACTTTTGGGATGAGCACCAGGTCTTTCAAAAAACGCTAAACCCATCTCCTCGCTCCCCCGGGCAAAAAGAAGTGCCTTCGTATAGCTTTTACGATGGCCCTCCATTTGCGACCGGATTACCGCATTATGGCCACCTATTAGCCGGGATTTTAAAAGACATCGTGCCGCGCTATTGGACCATGCAAGGCTACCGCGTGCCCCGTCGCTTCGGGTGGGATTGCCACGGACTTCCCGTGGAGTACGAGATCAATAAAACCTATCGGCTGGAGAGTCGAAAGCAGATTTTAGAGATGGGGGAGGCCAAATACAACGCTGCGTGCCGCTCCATTGTCCAGCGCTACTCACAGGAGTGGAAAAAAACCATTCGCCGCGTCGGCCGTTGGGTCGACATGGACCATGCTTACTTCACCATGGACGTCAGTTTCATGCAGAGTGTGTGGTGGGTGTTTCAAGAGCTTTGGAAAAAAGGACTCATCTATGAAGGCTACAAAGTCGTGCCGTATTCGATGGGTTTGTCCACACCGCTTTCCAATTTTGAAGCCAATCTGAATTACAAAGAGGTCCAGGATCCGGCCGTTACGGTCAAGTTTCAGCTCGATGGAGAGCCTGACACTTGGATTTTGGCTTGGACGACCACCCCTTGGACCCTGCCCTCGAACTTAGCGTTAGCCATTGGCCCTGAGATTTCCTACGTGAAGGTCCAAGAAAAGAGCTCAGGCCATTCCTACATTCTGGCCGAGGCCCTCCTGAGTCGATCGTTTAAAAACCCCAAAGAAGAACTCGCGCAGATCACCCCCATTTCCGTATCGGAGCTGTTGGGGCGAACGTATGAGCCTTTGTTTCCCTTCTTTGCCTCAAGAAAAGCGCAAGGAGCGTTTCGTGTGATTCCCTCCTCGCACGTCACCACGGACAGCGGAACGGGTGTGGTTCATATCGCCCCAGCCTTTGGGGAAGAGGACTTCTACGCCTGTCAAAAAGAAGGCATCGAGCTTGTGAACCCCGTCGATGATGATGGGATGTTCACCGCTGAGGTGCCTTCGTTTCAAGGTCGGCGCGTCAAAGATGCGGATAAAGATCTGATTTTAGAGCTGAAAAAGTCGGGCAAACTGTTTAAGCAAGACACCTTGGTTCATAGTTATCCCTACTGCTGGCGAACCGATACGCCCCTGATTTATCGGGCCGTCTCCAGTTGGTTTGTGGCCGTGGAGAAGATCAAGAAGTCGATTGTTCAAAATAATCAAACCACGCACTGGATTCCTGAGCATTTAAGGGACGGGCGCTTTGGAAATTGGCTTGAGAATGCTCGGGACTGGGCGATCTCCCGTAATCGTTTCTGGGGTACACCGCTTCCCATTTGGAAGAACCCAGAGGGCGAAGTGATTTGTGTGGGGTCTCGTCAGGAGCTGGAGGCCTTGTCGGGAGAAGAGGTCTTGGATCTCCATATTGACCGCGTGGATTCGATTCAAATTCCATCGCCGACGGGGAAGAGTCCCTTAAAGCGAGTTCAAGGGGTGCTTGATTGCTGGTTTGAAAGCGGCTCCATGCCCTATGCTCAGTGGGGGTATCCGTACACCCATGCAGAGGAGTTTAAAAAGAACTTTCCAGCCGATTTTATTGCCGAGGGACTGGATCAGACCCGAGGTTGGTTCTACACGTTGATGGTGATTGGGACGGCACTTTTTGATCAAGCTCCGTTTAAAAACGTGATCGTCAATGGGCTCATTCTAGCTGAAGATGGCAAGAAAATGAGCAAAAGTTTAAAGAACTATCCTGATCCGATGGAGGTTTTAGAGCGCCACGGGGCGGATGCACTGAGACTCTACTTGATTGATTCTCCGGTCGTTAAAGCACAGGAACTCAGATTCTCCGAGACGGGCGTCAAAGATGTCGTTCGAAAGATTCTGTTGCGTTGGTGGAATTCCTATTCCTTTTTCATCAACTACGCCAATGTGGATCGCTTTAGGCCTCAGGGAGATGCCTCACGTTCCACCAATATTTTAGATCAATGGTTGCTCTCTCGTTTGCACGGACTCATTGAGTTAACCCAAAAAGAGATGTCCGCTTATCGATTGTATCATGTGGTTCCCGCTCTCCTTCGATTCATTGAGGATCTCACCAATACTTACATTCGATTTAATCGCGGTCATTTTTGGCAATCGGGTATGCCTGAGGATAAGCGACTTGCGTTTGAGACGCTGTATGAAACCCTCATCACGCTCAGTCGCCTCATGGCCCCCTTTGCTCCGTTTATGGCTGAGGAGACTTATCAAAACCTCTCGCAAGTGCTGGCCGATCGCCGACTCAGCGTGCATTTAGAGAGTTTCCCCACCGCTCATCCTGAGTTCTTACGTCCCGATCTGGAGGAGGCCGTTCAAGTGATGGAGGCCCTTGTTCTCTTAGGGCGACTGTACCGGGAGAAGATTTCGGTGAAGGCAAAGATCCCCCTTCAATCCATGACCATCATTCACCGTGATGTTCAAGTCTTAGAGACGTTAAAGCGCTTTGAGCCTTATTTTCAGGATGAACTCAATATTCAGAAGATTCAATACGACTCCGATGAGGATCGTTACGTTCAGATTTCGGCAAAAGCGAACTTCCCGGTTCTGGGACCGAAGCTGGGACCTAAGATGAAGGTTGTGTCTCAGGCTATTGAGCGGTTGTCGGTCGAGCAGATCCTGAAGCTTGAGCAAGGGCAGTCTCTTGAGGTGGAAGGTATTTCACTTCAGCTTTCGGACCTTCAGATTCGGCGTGCCTCCAAGGGAGAGAACGCCAATCTCATGATTCATCCGCACGTCTCAATTCAGGTGGATCCCACGGTGACTCCGGCTCAAATTGAAGAGGGGCTCGCGCGTGAGGTTTTAAGAAAAATTCAGGCCGCAAGAAAAAATGCGGACTTAATTTTGGATGACCGAATCCAGGTGCAGCTCAGCTGCACGGGGGCGTTGAAGCAAGCTGTGTTGGAGCATCAAGCCATGATTCAATCCGAAGCACTCATCTTGGAGCTGGCTTTTGCGGATTCCCCACAAGGGCAGTTTGTGGAGCAGGCTCAGGTGGAGGATCAGAACGTGGGCATTGGAATCACGGTTTGCCCCAGGCAGGATCGCGGCGCATCGGGGGCGGTTGAGTCCAGAATATAAGTCTGTGGTGTTAAAAAAGTCCTTCATTCCCGCAGTTCATCAGCCCTGGCAGGGCTCGTTTGAGGCCATTGGGACCTTAAGTACCTGCTTTAAAGAGAAGTTTGGGATCCCCAGACAGCCGGGCCTTGTCTTAAGTTCAACGGGCGTTCTTAAGCTCAAGGACCATCCGTTTTTTAAGGCGTCTGTTCGAGGGCTTGAAGGTTTTAGTCATCTGTGGGTGATCTTTGTTTTTCATCGGCACGATGCAAAAAATTGGAAGCCCCAAATCCGTCCGCCCCGACTCGGAGGGGCAAAGAAAGTGGGCGTCTTAGCGTCTCGCTCGCCTCATCGTCCTAATCCCATTGGCCTTTCAGCTGTGAAGTTAGAGCGGATTGATTGGGAGGCTCCTGGCGGTGTGGAGCTTCATTTAAGCGGTGTGGATTTTTTAGATGGAACACCGGTGCTGGATATTAAGCCCTATCTTCCTTATGCTGATTCGATTGGAGATGCTCAGTCCGGATGGGCTCAGGAACCGATTGAAAAAGTCCCTGTTGAGTTTTCTGATCGTGCGCGGGATGTCCTTTTGCAATTAAAAAAAACAGCAACGGAGTCGCCTTCTTGTGATCTTGAAACTTTGATTGTCCAGATTTTAGAGTTAGATCCCCGACCGGCGTTTCAGAAGAGAAAACTGCCAAGCTCAAGTCCGAGTTCTTTTGGTACTTGCTATGGGTTTCAGCTCCTGGATTGGGATGTGAAGTGGGAGATTCAGGAGAACCGCTTCTGGGTTCGGGAGATTGTGTTGCTCTCCGGGTGAACAGATGAGGGTGGTTTCAGGCGAGGGGACTTTTGGGGTGGAAGTGAAGAGGAAAGCGAGCATCAGGCGCAACCCCTTCCTGAGAACTAGTCAAAAGCAGAGATCTGCTGGGTTCAAGCTCTCAGGAGGAGGGCTCAGTGGTGTGTTGCGCCTGAATGCATCGGGATGGGTGCTTTTTAGGCGTATTTTTTTGCTTCTGAATAGGAGCCTTCGATGGCGTAGTTGCCACCCTTCCAAGCGTCAAAGCCTCCTTTGAGTTCCATGGTGGCAAAACCGTTTTCTGCAAAGTGATAGCCCGCCTTAGCCGCTAAATTGCAATCTCCCGAGTAGCCATAGAGCAGAGCTGTGCCGTCTTTTGAGAGACCTTTATAAGAGTACCAATCGGACTCAGGAAGATGAATTGCTCCAGGAATATGTCCTTTGACGAAGTCTTCTTTCTTTCTTAAGTCATATACTGCCACTTTTTCACCGCGCTCCAGGTATTCTTTTAGTTCCCCAGGACTCGCTGAAAAGGCGAGTTTGGAAGCATAGTAGTCTAAGGCCAATTTTGCGTCTTTGGATTGCGATAAGGGTGTTTTCATTTTCTTCTCCTGTAGGTCAAGCCTCTCCATGATTGGATGGCTTTAGGCTTTTTGATGATGCAATTGCAAAGCCAAGCAGCAAAACAGGATTGGGAATCATTCTCAGAGAAAGAAACAAAGTCTAGTGATGGGAGAAGAGGGTGAGCAGCGAGCTGAGTTGAGTTTTTCGGCTCCAAGCCAAGTTGATGGCGGCTTCAATGATTTTGTGCATGAGGGTGCGGGGAAAGAGTTTTAAAAACTCTACGGGACTGAGTTGTCCTGAAAAAAGGTTCTTTGATTTTTGGATAAAAAATTGAAGATCCTTCTCAGAAAGTCGCTCATACAAATAGGCGCCCAGGGTGGAGTGAAGAAAATCAAATCCATCGGGGGATTTTCTTCCGTGGACGAGGAGTTTAAGTACCATCGGGTGTTGAGCAGAGTTAGGAGCAATCGGGATGGTGGAGTCGAGGTAAAGCCCTAAGCGAGAGCTTTTGAAGTGGGTTTCGCTTGGGATTTCTCCCCGAAACAGGACCAAGGGGCAGTCTCCCCCGGAGAGCAGAGCTAAGGCTTCAAAGATGCTTAAGGCCAAAAGCTGAACTTGGATGTAGTTGACGCCTGTTGCAAGGTTCGATTGAGCTTTTTTAATCATGAGATCGTAAGTCTCAGGATCAGGATGGTTGAAGTACTGTCTAAAAATCACCCCAGTTTTTAGCGACGAGAAGAAGCCTTCCATCTTTTGAAGCGCAACGCGGTATTGAAAAATCGTATACAAAGGATCTCTAAAAATCGGGTTGCCCTCTAAGATGAGCTCCCAGGTTTGGCTTAAGAAGTGTCCGGGATCGTCTGAGGCAAAACCCTTGACGTCTCGATTGGCAACGTTGACAGCGACCTGTACGACTGCATCGATCTCGTTTTGTGTCTTCCCAAGATTGAGTGAAGTGTTGAGCGACTTTAAACGCTGAGCTAAAGCCTCAGGCGGGTTTAATCCGTGGGCATTGAGGGATCGAAATGGGATCGTGGCTTCAATGCCCGCTAAGACTGAAACCAGGTCCCAAGTGTCAAGGTGAGGCTCTAAGACTCGCGCAGCAAGCAGCGCGCTTAAGAATTCATTTTCTCCGCTCGTTGCAACAAGCGTTTGTCCAGAGGAGAGTCCAAAGATTTGATAAGTCAGCTGAAGCAACTGAGGTTGATCCGATGTCTTGGGGTCGGGTAGAGTGATATGAAAAGTTTTCTCTGCAATTTCAATATTTTTTAAATAAGGCTTGAGAATAGGGTGGATCTTTTTGTCAACTGGAAAGTAAATAATATCATGAAATAAAATAGCAAGTTGCTCTAATCGGGGTGCGCCCTTGCCGATCTCAAATACATGGGGTAGAGAATGGTAACGGCGCCTTCGTTGAGTCATGCAAGTATGAATGAGAATACTTAAATTTTCGATTTGAGCGTCAGAAGTGGGCTTTGAGCCTTCCATGAGGCAGTTCTTAAGGATCGACATTAACTCGTGAAAAGAAGAAGTTTCAGTGCTGAGTTCAGAATTCAGGCCCATTCATATAATTATATCGGTATTTTTGGTTGATGCAAACTTTTCTGGTTGCTATTTCTGATCTCTTCTTGGCAGATTGCGGGTTTTATAATACCTTTGCTTTATCAATGAGATACATAAAACACACAAGACTTCAATTTATTTTATTCTTTTTATTTAGTTTAAATTGTTTTGCTTTTACTTTGGATGGGGTGAGCTTTTCGGAGCGGCAACAAGTAGGAGGTCAAACGCTGGTTCTCAATGGAGTAGGCTTTAGAAAGGCTACGATTTTTAAGATTCAAGTCTACGCAGCAGGTCTTTATTTGCTGGAGCCTTCTTCTCATTCAGCTCAGATTATAAAGTCCCGGGAGCCAAAGAAAATCCTCCTTAAATTCCTCAGGTCCGTAGGTGTAAAGGACATTCGGGAGGCTTGGGAGAAGAATCTGCAATTTCTCTGTGAGTCCTCCTGTGCGGCTATCGCACCTGAGGTTCAAAAGTTCTTAGCTTCTTTGGAGGGAATGGAAAAAGGAGGGGAGATGAGCTATGTGTTCACGCGGACCCACTTCCAACTCTTCGTCTCGGGGCAACTGAAGATGGAGACCCCGCTTGGAGCCTTTTCTGAAACTCTACTTAAAACATGGCTTGGCCCCAAGCTACCTCCTTCCGTCAATGAAGACTTAAAGGAGGGGCTCCTTAAGGGCGGAGGGCTGGGCTAATTCCCAGGTTGTCTTTGCTTTCCTTCAGGGAGGAGTTTTGAGGGGGGTTCTCTTGATGAGGTGTGCCAGGGTTCTTACTTCCCCAGTTCCTAGCCCACACATACAGGGCGGGTCCTGCAAAAGCCGGCAGTCCCAAGATGATTGAGGTGCGAAGCGTGGGGTGAAAGGCCAGAAACCCCAGGCAAATGATCTGCAGGATCAGTGAGAGGTAACTTAAGCCGGGAAATCCTGGCATTTGGTAGCCGGAGTTTCCTTTCACCTGAGTTTTCCCTCCTTGCTTTCGAAAGCGGATTTGGCAAAGAGTAATGGAGATCCAACACAAGGCTCCGGTGAATCCTGAGACACTTAAGAGCCAGACGTAAAAGTTGGAGTTTTCAAAGAAATGATACAAAGGCAGAAACGCCCAAGCCACACTAATGGTCAGGGCAGTGGCGTAGAGGGGGACTCCCTGCGAGTTGGTTTTAGAAACCCAGGCAGGAGCAAGTCCCTCTTTACCGAGTCCGTAGAGGGCTCGAACCGCTCCATACAGGCCTGAGTTGGAGCAGCTTAAAGCGGCTGTAATGATGATCCACTGAAAAACAGAGGCAGACCGTTGAAATCCATAGTGACCTAAGGCCGTGACGAATGCAGATTTTTCCACTTGTACTTGATCGAGTGGAAAAATCAAAAGCAGAAGTGAGATCGGAACCACGTAGAGCAGAATAATCCGGAGGGCAATATTGCGGCTGGCCCGTGGGATATCTTTTTCTGGGTTCTTCGTCTCAGCTGCGGTGAGGGCAATGAGTTCGGTGCCTTGAAAATTCACGAGCACTAAAACCATGGTGAGTAAAAACGCAAAGGCTCCCCCGGGTAAATGGCTTTGCGTAGGATCCAAGGTCGGGTAGGAAAGTGGTCCCATGAGGGATTGTGGAAGGCGCAGGGTGTTTGCCCGGTCGCCTACGATTCCAAGCCATACCCCTGTACCTAAGACGGTGAACAAGACTAAGGCCATCACTTTGATGAGTGCTAAGAGGGATTCAATCTTACCAAAGTATTTTACATTCAAAAGATTAATCAGGGTGATTACGGCTGCAAAAAGCATGGCCCAGTGGAGAATCGAGATGGAGGGAAAAAACTCATGAAGGATCATCCCGCCGGCCAGCATTTCGCTCGGGATGTAGGCACACCAATTAAACCAATAAGCCCAACCTACCCCCGCAGCCCACGGGCTTCCTAAGAGCTCTCGTGACTGGGAAACGAAGCTTCCCTCTCGGCTCATTCCTACGCTGAGTTCACACATGGCAAGCGAAACCAGACTGACAATGACGCCGCCCAGTAAAAACGCAAGGAGTGTGGTACCCCCCGCCTGTTTTAAGATGGACCCAATTCCTAAAAAATAACTCGATCCAATGATTCCACCGATGGAAATCAATTGGACCTGAAGCGATCCCAAGTTTCTGTGTAGCAAAGGTAATCCCCCCCCCGGGTTTTTTTAAACCTTCTTACCAGTGATTCATCCGACCTGAACTCTCTTGGATGCTCCCTGAGAGCAGGTCTCTCTTAAATGATCCGCTAAAATGAGGGAATCTTCCATCGAAGAGTGGGGCATTGCTTGTAAAAAAACGGGGGAATTCACCTCAGCGAAGATCGCACCGGGTTGATGCGTTGAATCGACTCAGTCCTTTTTGGAATCCAGCTTGAGCTCGTGCGGCCCACCCTCGGCAGTGCATTCATGGCGCAATTGAACCGTAGACTTTTTTCCAGGCTAAAAAGGTATTGGTGTGTACCTTCACGACTTGAGAGAGATCGGGGGTGTATCCTCCGGCTAAAACCCATGCCACGGGTATTTGATGCGCGCGCGTGAATTCAAACACGACGCGGTCCCGTTCCAAAAGATCTTCATGGGTTAAGGCCAAAGGCGAGTAGGGGTCCTGATAAAAGGGGTCTGCTCCGGCTTGATAGAGCAGGAGGTCGGGCTTTCCGTTTTTTAGAAGAAAATCAAAACTCTCCTCTAAGATGCGCAGCTGGGTTGGGCCGTCGCACTGGGCGGGCAGGGCTCGGGACTGATGATGGATTCCATCGCGGTGCTGAAGGACACTTACGTCGCGGTAGGCTTGATTCTCCCAGTAGTCGTTGCCGTAAATGGAGAGGGCTTGAATCCAGTTGCGAGTTTCAACAAATTGCGCCGTACCATTGCCGTAGTGCAGATCAAGATCCAAGATGGCAGCGCGTTGAATCTGGTGTTCGGATCTTAAGATTTCCAGCGCAAGGATTAATCCGTTGAAGGTGCAAAAGCCCTCGCCGCGCATGGGGCCTGCGTGATGAAATCCGCTGGCCAGAGCGGCAGCGGCCCCTTCTTGGATTGCCCTGCGGGCCGCGGCAAGTACAGCGCCATTGGTCATCAGGACGGAAGCAAAGAGCTCGGGGCTCCAGGGAAACTTCTGAGACTCGGCCAAGGCGCGAGGCTCACCGGTGCGAACTGCACGCACATACGCGGGATCATGAATGCGAAGCAGGTCCTCCTCGGTGATGGGAGAGGGGGAGAGGATCTGAATGTCTGGATCTTGGCTTAAGGCCTGAGCGACGAGCCCAAACTTCTGGATCGGCATGATGTGATGACCTAAGGGGGCTTGAAACCGTGGGTCATAGTAAGCAGTGATCATGATGAGGACCCTTTCATGGGGGAGGTAGGAGATGAACCACAGGGGTCGAAGTCGGGAGCCACAAGCAGGACGCGGCTTGAGTCTTTGGGGTAAGACTCCTCCAGCTGAGTCCACAGTGGCTTCATGTCTTGAGAACGAAATCCCTGAGCGTACATGTGATAAAGCGCAGAAACCCATTGCTTGAGGGTTTGCCCAGAGATCTCACGCTGGGATTCCTGGCCCACCCATCTTAAGATCAGGCGTAGGGGTAAAAACTGGGGGCCTCCGGAGCGATCAATTTGCGCAGGGCTTCGAAAGTCAGGCTGGCAGTAAGAAACCGTGACGGGATCCACCATTAAAAATCCGGCTCGTCTGTAGGAGCGCAGGCGTTTGAGGCTAAAGGGGTCCTGCTCCCGAGCGGGCTCCATCTCAGCTAGAAGAATAATTTGAGTCTCGGGAGAAAGGCCTGCCTCTTGGATGAATTTCTTGGCTCGCTGAATGGGCCATGCTCGAATCCAGCCAATCAACCCTTGTCCTCGATGCTGAGGCGCAATTAAGGCGTGAGAGAGGTGTACGAGAGCAAAACTCTGCTTGGGGTTACTTTTGGGGTGGTAGAGGATGACGCTGTGATCTCGCGCTGCAACGAAGGCATCCTCTTTGAAAACCCCAATCATCTCGTAGTGAAGGGAGTAATCGGCGTGGGTTTCCCTGGGCTTCCACTGAAATCGGCGGATGAGCGTTGATGGATCCTCCAGTTCATTTTTTTCACCAAACTCCGCCCAAAACTTCTCATAAACCAGGGGGAACCCAGGGTCATGCTCCGAGGTGATGGAGCGCACTTGGATGCCGCTCCAATCCCATTGAGCAGAGCCTTGGTCCCCCGGTGCGAGGTCTTCAATCGGATGGTGAATCTCATCCGTTTTCATGGGGTGTTTAATCCCAGAGGCGATCGAGGGTTTTTCTCACGCCTAAGAATAACTGGTCGATCTCGGCCTCAGTAATGATCAGAGCTGGGGCTAAGGCCATGATGTCTCGGATGCCTCGGACGATGAGTCCTTCTTCACGCGCAATCTGAGTGGCTTTGGGTCCCATGGGTTGGGTGGGCGAGAGCTTGGCTCGTCCACCTTTGGGGAGGAGTTCATAGGCTCCGATTAAGCCATGACCTCGGACTTCTCCCACGGCAGGGTGGTTGGAGAGTTCTCTGAGTTTTTTCTGAAAGTAGGGTCCTGTGATCTCCCGTGTGCGCGTGATGAGGTCTTCTTTTTCTAAAATATCGAGGTTAGCTAGAGCCGCAGCGCAGGCACTGGGGTGACCACTGTAGGTGCAGCCATGCGCTAAGTAGCCACCGCGAATGAGCGTATCGGCAATCTCATCGCGCACTAGAGTGGCGCCCAGAGGAAGGTAGCCACTGGTGATCCCTTTGGCCGTGGTTAAGAAATCAGGATCCAAGTCCCAGAGCAGGGAGCCGAACCAGGCTCCCAGGCGTCCAAACCCTGTGATGACCTCATCGGCCACAAAAAGGATGTCGTGTTTTCGGGCCAGCTGTCTTAAGGCTTTTAAATACCCTTCCGGCGGCACAATCACCCCTCCTGCTCCTTGAACCGGCTCAGCGTAAAGCGCAGCAATCGTCTCTGGGCCCTCTTGAGCAATGATTCGCTCGGCCTCTTGAATACACCACTTGCCGTACTCTTCAGGGGAGAGAGGGCTATTGGCTCCGTAGCGATAGGGGCCTGGAATCTGAACAAAGCCTGAGAGCGGCAGATCAAAAGGCACCTGGCAACTGCTTAAGCGAGTCATGCTCGTGGTGGCCAGCATGACGCCATGGTAGGCATTACTTAGGGTCAGGATTTTGTATTTCCCTGAATGGCCTTTGAGTTTTTGGTAGGCGCGAATGAGTTTTAATGCCGACTCATTGGCCTCGGAGCCTGAGTTGCTAAAAAAGACGTGGGTTAAAGCAGGGGGAGCTAAGCGAGTGACTCGCTCAGCCAGGCGGATGGTTGCTTCCGTGGTGGAGTTAAAAAACGAAGGATAAAACGCAAGCTTTTGCATCTGGGCATGAACCGCATCAATGATCTCCTGTCGTCCGTAGCCCACGTTTACGCACCAGAGTCCGGCTAGGCCGTCTAAGAGTTTTCTGCCCTGGTCATCCCGAACAAAGATGCCTTGGGCGGACTCAATGACGTGAGTGCCTTTCTTGTGCATGTCCAAGTGATGAGTGAAGGGGTGCAAGTGATGTTTTTGATCGATGGTTTTGAGTGGTTCAGTATTCATAGTTTGGTTTTCCCTCACGCATTGGAGTGATGCCCCTCAAAGTTAGGCGCTTTGGGATTCATCACTCAGGATTCACTGCATTGGTCTATGGGTTGAAGTTCTCCTAAAAAGTCCCACTTTTTGCGTTATACCCCGAGCGCCTTTTATTATCAAATACGCCGTAAAACTCGCCCGTTCAGGGGCGAGATATCAGGCGCCCGCACGTGAGTGCGGCGTTTGCTGCTGCTCTATGGATTGTTTGATGACCTCTCCGGGTGCGCCCCCGCAAGATCCAATAAAATAGCTTCCGCTCCATGGAGAATCCATCCAGATGGACTGGTGCAAAGTGAGGAATGGTTGCTTTCGAATCTGCTGTGTCGGTACTGCTTTGAGGCTATTGACTCAACTTGAGACTGACACTGTGGGAGGATTGTGAATGAACAAGGGGACGTAGTCTCCCTCGCTTTTGAACTCCTTCAGATCCGCCTCAAAGGCGGTACAAACATCTCGAAACCTTGGGGGTGCGATTTAGGGGAGTACAAGAACGGGGAGGTTGATAAGACGGAAGGGGGATTGAGTCAGAAGCTGACGAAAACACTTTAGTTGGTTCTGTCCAAATTTCTTGGTCACGGCGTTGACCCCCCGCGGGGTCAGGCCCGGGGGAGGTGAGCGGCACCTCAGTGAGCTGAATTTCGTTCCTCTCGTTGTCCGCAGGTGATCCACTTTTCAACCTATTTCATGAGGATTCGCATACTGGACAAAGCGGCCTAATCTCGATACGAAAAAGTCATGTCCAAATCCTTGCAGATTAAAAATCCCTACACTGATGAGCTCCTGGCGGAGCTTCCCTATGCCTCATCCGAGAAGCGAGCCCAAATCATTGCTTCTGCCTATGCCTCGTTTCAGAAGTGGAAGCATGCGCTTTCCTGGCAACGCAGTGAGCTCCTTCTGTCGGTGGCCTCCGAGTTGGAGGCACAAAAAGACTCTTTTGCTCAGTTGATCACCCAAGAGGCAGGAAAACCCGTGGCTTATGCTCAGGCTGAAGTGCAGCGCGCGCTGGGTGTGCTCAGGTGGGCTGCCGCAGAGAGTGTGCGGTTTTCAGGGGAGCTGCTGAAGTTAGATACAGCCCCTTGGGGGAGGCCTGGGTTTGGGCTTCACACCCGGGTGCCGCGCGGCGTGATTCTCGGGATTACGCCCTTTAATTTTCCCTTAAATTTAATGGTCCATAAGGTCGCCCCAGCCGTAGCCTGTGGGTGCTCGGTAGTGATCAAACCTTCTCCGTTTACTCCGCTGACGGCGATGAAGTTTGCATCCTTGTTTCAAAACCATGTCAAGGACCTCGTGCAAGTGGTGATTGCCGATGATGTCGGGAGCGCTGAGCTCACCGCTCATCCCCAGGTGGCGATGGTTTCTTTTACGGGGTCTACGGAAGTGGGCTGGAAGATCAGGCGACAAGCCCCGGAGAAACCTACGGCTTTGGAGCTTGGGGGGAATGCGTGGCTGATGGTGATGGAGGACACGCCTGAGGAGTTGTATCCTCTGATTGCAAAGAAGGTCGCTCAGGCCGCATTCGGGTACGCGGGTCAGTCCTGCATCTCAGTTCAAAATGTGGCGATTGAAGAGTCCATTGGCCAGGCGTTTTTACCGCACTTAAAAGCGGCCACTGAGAGCACTCGATTTGGTGATCCCCAAGCCTCAGGCGTGGTATGTGGTCCCATGATTCATGCCAATGCCCGTGAGCGCGTCAGTTCTTGGGTGCACCAGGTTCAATCCCATGCGCAGCAGTTGGGTGAGGTGGAAACGATTGTCTCCTTAAGTCTTCAAGCCTCCTCTGCCCAGGTCGGTCAGGGAGTTTTGCCTCCCTCACTCGTGGTGTTTCACCCCAAAACCGAAGCTCAAAGCCTCTGCGTGTCCCAATCCGCATTAGTCCAGCAGGAGATCTTTGGACCCGTGATGACGGCCCGCGTCTTCGATGAGCTCTCGCAGGTGGTGTCCTGGGTCAACTCCAGTCGCTATGGACTTCAGTCCGGTGTTTTTACTCAGAATTGGAAGACGGTTGAGACCCTTCACCGGGAATTGGATGTCGGGGGTTTAGTGATGAACGATGTGCCCACCACTCGTTACGATCACCAGCCTTATGGAGGGGTCAAAGAGAGTGGACAGGGCAGAGAAGGAGTTCGCTACGCCATGGAAGAAATGACGGAGTCGAAGTTTCTTGCCCTATCCTCGGTGATTGCTTAAAAAAGACGGCCTGCTGCGGGGGCTAGGTTTTAATCGAGCTCTCGCCTAGGGCTTTTTTCAAAGGCCTTTGCAGCGAGAAGAGAGCAAGCGAGGTGATTCCCCCTAAGGCTGCAAGCAAGAGAAAGAAGTTCTCTTGAGACATCTTCTCATAGTAAGTGCCCAGGTAGCCTGAGAGGTAATTTCCAAAAAACGAGGACATGAGCCAAACTCCCATGAGCATGCTCACTAGCCTTGCGGGAGCAATCTTCGTTACAAGAGATAATCCGATCGGAGATAAGTAGAGCTCGCCTACGGTGTAGATCCAGGTGCAGCCTACAAGCCAGAGAAAATTCATTTTTGAATGAGTTGATGAGCCAAAAGATGATCCCTCGGTGGCTGGTTGAATTCCATGGGCACCCCACATGAGAATTAAAAA
>JBMSSC010000038.1:0-20252 GCA_049424145.1 Bdellovibrionia bacterium | reverse complement strand
TATTTCATTTTTATTAAGTCTCAAGTTGAAACGATCGAAGATTCTTTAAGACCTAGATGACTTTTGCTGAGTCTTTTGAGACACGTCGAGTGATGAAAAAACACTGAAACACCTTGGACGAGTTTGAGGATCGAGAAATTGGGCAGAATGGGTGGATAGGCACAGAGGATAGGTAAATAGTTGACTAATTATGTATAGATATTTTATTCTTAAGATATTAGATAAAAAGGGGAATTGGAGTGGTTTAAGCTCGATTTTGGAAAAAACATGAGGAATTCAAGAAAAACTGTATTCCTAGATGTTGGCTACGCCCGGTGGTTCTTGGGGTGTTTGTCTTGGGAGAGAAGTCTTCTTCGAGCAGCAGGCTACTTTTGGGGTCGTCAGGTCTTTCGCCTCGCTCCCCTTTTGCTTGTATTCCCAACATTGGCGTTGACCTCAGATACGCCTCAGTCATTTACCTACCAAGGTCGACTGATGAATTCAGTGGGTACAGCTCCATTGCTGGATTTTGTGGATCTACGTTTCTCGATCTACGATCCCAGTGGAACCTGCTTGCTCTATGAAGAATCACAAAAAAACATCAATCTGATGGCTTCCAATGGTTTTTTTCGACTCCAAGTGGGATCTTTCCCCAGCTCAACTCAGAGAACAGAGGACGATCCGAGACTCAGCATGAAGCAAGTTTTCTCCAATGAGGTTTCCTCTCAGCAAAGCCCAAGAGTCAATTGCCCATCCGGGTATACTCCTCTGAGCGGAGATTCAAGAAGACTCAGAATCACAGTGACTCCTCAGTTGACAGCGATTCCTTCCACTTTGACTCCCGATGTTGTCATTGGCTCTCAAGCCTCAGTCTCCATCACTCAAAGCTTACAAGGACTAGAGGCAAAGGATTTGATTCGCGTCGCTGCAAGTCCCTCCTTTCAAGGCAACGTATCCTTAGCAACCCTATCAGTGCTCACCAGTGCTGAAGATGCTTCAGCCTTACATCACCACGACTCGGTTTATTTGAAAAAAAGCTCACTGATTGATCTGAACTCAGGAGTCGCAACCGCTTTTACTGTGGGGAGTCTAGGCGTGGGGCTTGTGGTCCCTACAGCCGATATCTCTCTGGGGGGGGCCTCTGATCGTATCATTCAGGTTCAACGTAATTCCTCACCGGGTGGGCCCGGTCGTTCACTCACGTTCAGTGCTGGAGGGGCAACCTCTGGCTCGACTAATCAAGCGGGAGGATCTCTCATCCTTTCCTCGGGGAGTTCAACTGGCAGTGCGGGAAGCCAGATTGAGTTTAAGACTTCCAATGGAGGCCCAGCAGGGTCCTCGGATCAGTTCTCATCGACTCAGATGATATTGACGGGCAGTGGTAAGCTCTCTTTAGGACACTTCACTCCTCAGTCTCAGTTTCAAGTGTCTTCGTCCTCCGCCTCTGGAAGAGGCCAAATCATCCGCGGAGCAAGCGCTACAAACGCAAGTCTACTTGAACTTCAAGATTCTCTCGGTAATGCTCTTTTCTCCGTTAACCCTTCGGGGTACTTTTCTCTAGCCGGAGCTCCTACCCAAGCTACGCACGCTGCGACGAAACAGTATTTTGATGATCAACTCACCACCGCCTTAGGAAGTTTAAGTGGAGTGCCTCAGTTCAATGGGCGCACTGGAGCTGTGATGCTTCAGGGATCCGATGTGCTTGCGGCTCTCGGTTACACTCCTGTGAGTCCAATAGGAGATACCTTGAGTGGTGAGTTAAGTCTAGCAGCCGGGAGCACTACGTCTACTCTGGGTGCAGTGAGTCAGGATTATGTCGATGTCCGCGTCTTAGGGAAGCAAGATTTGGGATCGTATCTCACAGGTCTTTCGGGTGATTTGACTGCAGTAGGTCCTGGATCCGTTTCTGCTTCGATTCAATCCTTGGGGGGAGTTCTCAGTTCTCAAGTGGCTAGTTCTGTTTCTCAAGTTCTGAGTGCAACGGCGGGCTCATCATCGGGGACCCTTGTTACGAGGGACTCCTTCGGTAATTTGAATGTTGCTAGCGTGACAGCCCAGCTTATTGGAGATGTACTGGGTACGATCATCGGCACTCTAACGGGAAATGTGACGGGAAGTGCATCGCTCAACGTACTGAAGTCGGGAGATACCCTAAGCGGCGAGCTGGTTCTTTCAGGCGACCCCCAAGAGAATCTAGGAGCTGCAACAAAAGCTTATGTTGATCTAATTTTCAACACCAAGCAGGCCCCCTTGGGATTTACTCCGGTCAATCGAGCAGGAGATACCCTGAGTGGATCGCTTCTTCTCTCGGGGAATCAAACACTGAGATTAGGAGTGTATTCAAGCGCAGAAGAGGCAATTCTAGTTGCAGGACTCACTTCCTCTGACCGCGGAAAGATTTGGTATAATTCCAATTCGAATTTAATTAAGTATTGGAATGGGTCTCAGGTTCAATCTCTGGGAGCTGCAGGAGCGGGTCTACAAACACTGAATGGTTTGAGCGTATCGAATCAAGGGGTCAATCTTACTGCCTCAGGAAGTGGACCCAGCTGGAGCTCTTCTGGCTCGACTCACACTCTCGGAGTCCCTTTAGCGCAAACTGGATCCGTCACCGCGGGGCTTTTGTCCAACGCGGATTATGTGAATTTTTCCAATAAACAGCCTGCTTTGGGCTATACTCCTGTCAGTCGTTTAAGCGATACGATGAGTGGGCTTCTCTCTCTTCCATCAAGTGGACTCTCGGTGGGGACGAATCAGCTCGTCGTTTCTGGAGGTAATCTTGGGGTGGGAGTCACTTCTCCGATTGATGCTCTTGTTGCGAGCGGGAATGTGGTTTTTCCTTGGAGAATGAAAGGAACGGGTTCTTCCCTGAGTCTACTCACCTCCATGCCCACAGGACCCGAACAGTATACCTTGATGTTTTGGGATGGAAAAAAAGGTTCTCTTTTTTCTGGGCGAGCATCGGGATTCAATCTGAGTTTCTATTCTCCGGGTGATATTGGCCAAGGGTCTGCCGCATTTGGAGTTGCCAGTCGCGTCTCTGGGAATCAAACAGTAGCGTTTGGCAATGGCCATTGGATCGACTCATTTTCAAGCGATTCGTTTGCATCAGGGCGTTATGGGAGTACCCTGAGTGATGCCCAGGGTTCTGCTGCTTTTGGAGAGGGTGAAGACATTAATGGGGCTTATAATGTCTTTGCAGCAGGCCAGTACAACGAAATGACTAGTCAGGCTGGTTTTGCAGTGAATGGTTACAACATCGTTAGTGGGGACTACGGATTTGTATCTGGAAAATTTAATACGTCTCAAGAATACGCTTCTTTTATTGCAGGTGGAGAGGAAGACCGAGCGCTTGGCCGCTACTCATTTTCAACGGGTCGTGGAAATTACTACTCAGCCTCTTACGCTCAATTCACATTAGGTCAATACAGTAGAAAAACTGGGACTGAAAACCCAAATGCCAGCGTCTCAACAGATCCGGTTTTTGTCGTTGGGAATGGACTCGGGTATGGCCTGGATCCTAGTCGTCCTACGTTTAGTGCTACTGATCCTCCGTCTAATGCAGTGATGGTTCTGAAGAATGGAAATGTTGGGATCGGTTCGGACTCACCCCTCGCTCGGCTTGAAGTCATTGGAACTGTGAGTGCGACGACTTTTGTTGGGAGCTTTTCAGGGAATTCCACAACTGCAACAACAGCCAATCAGCTTGAAGGAGGTGGGGTGGGTTCTCTACCCTATCAGTCGGGAGATAATGCCACCCTCATGCTCGCTTTGGGAAGTGTGGGTCATGTTTTGACTTCTTCAGGAACAGCCCCACAGTGGAGTACAGCCCTGGGAGCTTCTAGTGGGGGAACAGGATTCTCCTCTTACTCAGGGGGTGATTTGATCTCTGCTTCGAGTGCCTCTAACTTATCGAGACTTTCAATCGGATCCAATGGACAGGCTCTGGTGGTCTCTTCTGGATCTCCTAGTTGGGGAGAATTAAACAGTTCAGGAGAGGTCACAGGAAACCTGGCTTCAACTTCGATCTCAGGTTCAGCTGTTTTGGGTAAAACACTTTTAGGATATTCCTCGAGTTCAGGTGCTCTGTCTTCGTTGGATAGCATTCTTACCGCCATTGGGAAACTAGATGGCAACACAACGACTCGAGTTTCAAAGTCGGGAGACTCAATGAGTGGCGGGTTACTTTTAGCTTCGGTTACTCCCGCTTTGAATCTTCAAGCCACAAATAAGCAGTACGTAGATGCAGCAGTCTTAGGAATCTCAACAGGAGTAAGTAGTCTTCAGAGTAGAGTAGGAGCAGTCTATTTAACCGCCTCAGATGTATCTAGTGGATTGGGCTATACCCCGATTGGAACTTCAGGTGGAACTATGACGGGGCCCCTTCAGCTTCCATCGAATGGGCTTACAGTGGGAACCAATCAGTTGCTCGTCTCAGGAGGCCGACTTGGCGTAGGCGTTGCCTCGCCCAGTGATGCTTTAATGGTGAACGGAAATCTAGTGATTCCGTATCGGACTAAAGATACGGGTCCCTCATTGGTTTTTCCTAACTATTCGGGATCGAGTGGGGATCTTACTGAGATGTTTTGGGATGGGAAAAAAGGTTCTTTCTTTGCTGGGGAAGCCTGGGGGTTAGTTAACTTTAGTCAGCTGAACTATTATTCTACTACTTTTGGATATGATTCATATGCGCTTGGTCCTGGGTCATTCGTAGTTGGGGAGTCAAGCGAAGCAGAGAATTATGAAAATACTTTTACATATGGAAAGTATAGTCATGCATACGGTGAAAATTCCTTTGCTGGAGGCTATTATTCTTACGCTGATTCGGCGACCGATGCACTTTCGATTGGATATGAAGTCGGTGCCTTTGGAAACTATTCCGCGGCTTTCAACGCTTGGGCTTATTCAAGTGGCAATGACTCGTCTTCCTTTGGTAATGAGAACTATGCGGGGGATTCTTATGCTCAATTTTCCATTGGGTATTGGTCTCGCAATGGATATGGGTATGTTTCAGGAAATCAGTGGATCAGTACGGTCGATGCGACTCAGTTTGTTCCAACTGACCCGATTTTTACGATTTCAAATGACACAGCCTTAGGCGCAATGGAGATTCTTAAAAATGGAAATGTTGGGATTGGATTGAGATCTGCTCCTGTCAAAATTGCTGTAGCCGGGACGGTGAGTGCAACCACCTTCATTGGGACCTTGTCGGGTAATACTTTGACCGCATCCCAAGGGACGAATCTCTCTGGAGGTGCGACAGGATCAATCCCTTATCAAACGGGGGTTGGAACGACATCGATGCTTGGACTCAGTGCCTCGGGATCTGTGCTGACTTCGACTTTATCCATGCCTCAGTGGAGCTCAAGTTTAGGTGTGTCGGGGGGAGGAACAGGGCTGAACTCTTACAGTGCAGGTGATTTGATCGTTGCAAGCGCCTCCAGTTCTTTTTCCAAACTTGGGATTGGATCCGATGGTCAAGCTCTGATCGTCTCTTCAGGGTCTCCGAGTTGGGGGGGGTTAAGCCTCTCGGGAGAAGTGACAGGGACTTTGGCCTCCACGTCGATCTCAGGTGTAGCTGTTTTAGGTAAGACACTTTTAGGTTTTTCATCAAATGCAGGCACACTTTCAGCTTCAGAGAGCATTCTATCAGCTCTAGGTAAGCTCGACGGCAATGTGGCCACGCGTGTTTCAAAATCGGGGGATTCAATGACGGGAAATCTGATCTTGAGTTCAGAATCTCCGACCTTAAACTTACAGGCTGCAACCAAGCAGTATGTCGATTCTGCAGTTTTGGGAGTTCAACCGGGGATTGCAAGTTTTAATGGTCAAGTTGGTGCTGTGACTTTGGAGTCTTCGGCAGTGACAGGAGTATTGGGATATTCGCCTTTAAATCGGGCAGGAGACCTCATGACTGGGCCTCTGGCTCTACCTGCATCAGGACTCAGAGTGGGAACCACAGATCTTGTGCTGGCCTCAGGCGCAGTGGGTATTGGAGTGGCATCTCCAAGCGATGCCCTGACTGTGGGTGGAAACTGGGTTGTGCCCTATCGAGATTGGGATACAGGGGGCTCAGTCAGTCTTTCCAATTATGCAGGTGGAGGAGTGGATGACTTGACCGCGACCTTTTGGGACGGAAAAAAAGGAGCCTTCTTTGCGGGCGAGGTGGTCAGTGCAGCTCTTACGCCTAGTGCGATGGGATATGCTTCAGCGACATTCGGTCGAGATTCAAAGGCTTTGGGATATTCTTCTTTTGCCTCAGGCGCTGGAAGTCAGGCTGTTTCTGATTATTCGTTCGCATCCGGATTTGGAAATACGGCAAGTGTTGAGGTGAATTACGGAAATGATCAGTTTTCTTTTGTAGTGGGTCGAAATAATTTTGCAAATATCGATTATAGTTTTGTGACAGGCAGAGATAATCAAGCAAGTGATTCGATTGGTGAAGGCTACTCTGCCATTGCTTTGGGCAGAGGGAATTCTGTGAGCCGCTTTATTCCGATTGCCATTGGGTTGAACAATCAGGCTACGAACTACTGGGGCTTCGCTGCTGGGAGCAACAATTCGGCCACTGCCTACGAATCCTATGCTCTTGGGGTGGGAAACAGTGCGAGCCGATATCCTTCAGTGGCGATCGGTCTCAGCAACCAAGGTACAGGAGACGGAGCAACAGCCATTGGCTCAAGAAATACTTCATCTGGATATGACTCCTTTGCAGCAGGGTTGGGAAATGAGTCGAAGGCTTATGCACAGTCGGCTGTGGGAACCTATAATCAGCTCAAGGGTGGAGAAACTGTAAATACCTGGGTTGGAACTGCCCCCATTTTTACCGTGGGCAATGGAAGCACGAGTGCGTCTCGATCCAACGCTCTGATGATTCTTAAAAACGGCAATATCGGAGTGGGGACCAATTCTCCTGCGCATCGGTTGGTCGTGAACGGGGCCGTGAGCGCAACAGCGTGGATGGGGAGTCTTTCTGGAAATGCAACCACGGCAACAACCGCAACGAATCTTTCTTCAGGGCTGGCTGGGTCTCTGCCTTATCAAACAGCAGGAGCAGCCACAGCGATGCTGGGGATTGGAGCCTCTGGCAGGGTGTTGACTTCCTCAGGCTCATCAGCTCCGCAGTGGAGCGCAAGCTTGGGTGTGTCGAGTGGGGGAACGGGTATCACGTCTTACGCCGCAGGAGATTTGATCGTTGCAACGGGAGCTTCGGTGTTATCGAAGCTCGGAATCGGATCTAACGGGCAGGCTTTGGTGGTGTCCATAGGAAGTCTGAGCTGGGGATCCCCAGAGTCGTTCTCAGGGACTTTGTCAGGGGATGTCACAGGCACTCAGTCGGCAACCACGATTGCAGATTCGGTTGTGACGGGGAAGCTGCTGACGGGCTTCTCATCCACCACGGGAGCTCTGTCTGCTTTAGATACGGTTTTGGGTGCTTTAGGAAAACTCGATGGCAATATCGCGCTTCTGGCTTCTAGGTCCGGAGATACCATGAGCGGTGCATTAGCAGTGCCTTCGAATGGATTAATAGTCGGGACGAATCAACTCGCGATTTCAGGGGGAAATCTCGGGATCGGAACGAGCACTCCAGGAGCAGCTCTGACGATCAACGGTCGATTCCGAGCAGACGGTGGGCAGATTGCTGGAGCTTTTGCCACCAATAGCACGGGGACGATCAATTTTGATGCAGGTAATATTCAAACCACCAGTGTGGCTGCAGGCACGCTTTCGGTTTCTACAGGAACCATGAACGATGGGGGAGCCTATACCTTGGCGTTTAATAATTCCACAGGTGGGAACTATACGTTTTCAAGTTCGGGCATGACTTTTAAATGCAACCCGGCATGCCCCTTGGTCGTAACTCCTGGCAAAGACACCGTGGCCACCCTCATTAAGGCAGGATCCACGGTCTACGTCTCTTGGGTTCAGGACTTTGAATAGAAAAAATGAGTTTCAGCCACCACTCACGCAGTTCATTTCACAGAGCTGTGAGCCTTGCCCAAGTGTTTCTTAAAGTTGGCCATGACCCAGAGATGAGCTAATGCCTGCGTCCACTGGTAGATGGGCCAGGGGAGAGAGGGTTTAAATTCATGGATGGCGGCTAAAAGAGCTCTGCCTGCTAGGACTTCTCGAAACTCAAGGCGGGCATGAGTGCTTTGGTTTTTTGCAGCAAGCAGTCCTCCGCGAATGTAGAATAATTGTCGGTCTCGGGTGCTCCTACTTTTTGAGTACCAAAGTCTTAAGAGTGGGGTTTTAAAAAATAAGAACTGAAAATCCCAAAAGTCAGGCTCTGTTTGTTCGACTCGAATCCAAGGAGCTAAGAACCTGGGGAGCCACAGGAAGTACTCGTTTGCAACCCAAAGAGCCGTGCGTCCTGCGGGGAGTCGAAAGCGCTGAATGGATCTCACCTCAGGATGGTGCTTCAGGTGCTGGATTCGCTCTCGAGTTTTCCCACGGAGCGTGGGCTTGATGTTTTTCACACACTCCAGCAGTGAACTGTGAACGGATTTGAGGGGCTTACCATAAAGGGTGAGCAGTTCCTTTTTATGGACCACCATTTCATGTCTTAAGCTCTCCACCAAAGGACGCACCAGGTTTTTACTCGCTCCCGTGATGAATTGAACCCAGAGCCTAGAAAGACCTGGAGTGAAAAAGCGGACGGAGAGAAACCAGCGTTTCACGCCTAGGGCCTGGGCTAGAATTCTCATGAGATCTTGGTAGGTCAAAACTTCAGGCGCTCCAATGTCATAGGTCTTTCCCGTTGTGGAGGGATGAAATAGACAGTAGCGAATGAGATCGATGACGTCTTTGGAGTCAATGCACTGGGTCTTCGTTTGAGTCCATTTAGGACAGATCATGACGGGGAGGCGTCTGACGAGCAGGTAAAGCATTTGAAAGGAAGATCCCTCTGCTCCAAGAATGAGCCCCGCTCGAAGGGTGGTCACCGGAATTCCTGTGCTGGCTAAAGCTTGTTCGACTTCCATTCGACTTCGTAAATGTGCGGAGAGGTGATCCTCGGTCCCAGATTCTGGGGAAGGCGGCTCAGGGATGATTCCCCCTAAGTAAATGATGCGTTTAATCCCGGCCAGTTTTGCTGCTCGCGCAAAGTTATCGGCAAGCAGGAGATCGCAGTCTTCAAACGAGCTCTGAGTTAGGCGTGCTCTGGGAAGCATGGAGTGAACCAAGTAGATGGCCACTTCAGCCCCAAGTAGACTGTTCTCGCTTTGAAGCAGGGAGAATAAATCACAAGCACGCCAAGTGACTGAGTTTGGGGGAAGGGCGGAGGGAGAAGAAGAGGGTAAAGCCTTTGCGGGTTGAACCGATCTTCCAAGAGCAATCCATTCGACCTCGTTTTTCAGTTCGCGAAGTAAGAGCTGACCAATAAAACCTGAAGCTCCAGCAACGACCACTTTCATTTTTTTACCCTCCGGTTTGAATCCTTTTTAATTCAACTGCGTCAAAACTGGATCCTGAGTATTCAATTTTAAGGTTTGCCTAATTCGGTTTAAAACGCTTGGGACGGAGAGTTCTGTCATACAGCGCATGGAATAGGGGCAAGCAGGAAAGTTTCCGTCATCCGCGTAACAGGGCTAGCACGCGAGCTTTTGCGATAAGCCCAAGGAGTGGGAGTTGAGCAAGCCCCACGAAGTGAGACTGGTGGGACCATAAAGACCGATGCATGTAACTTTGAGAGCATCAGCAAAGTGCAGAGGCCCGGAGTCCACTCCCACGAACCAGGTGGCCTGTTTTAAAACTCCGATTAGCTCTAGGAAGTTGAGCTTGCCTACGAGGTTCAGAACCGAAGCTCGGTTTGAGCCCTGGGTGATCAGATCCGCTTGTGCCTGATCGGCCTTTGAGCCGATTAAAATGATGGGGAGATCCGGTTCTTCCCCAGAGAGTTGATCGACGAGTTGAGACCAGTGGGGCCATTGCTTGAGACGAAATTCAGTTTTTTCATTAGAGCCTCCGCCGATATGAAGAACCAAGTACTGAGTGGGGAGGGAAACCGAGGGCTTGGGTACCCAAGAGTAATCCGCTTGCCATTGGGATTTGGGGAGGTTTCTTCCCAACGCCCTCTCGCAGAGGCGCTGAAATCCCAGTGACTCATGGAGAGTAAGAGGGGGGACTTCCACTTCGGTTCTCAGAAGGGCTAAAAATCGTGTGCGTTTTCTTACGATCTGAAAAATATGACCGCGCAGTCTCAGCCTGAGGAGGAGAAAAATAAAACTGCTTCGGTGTCCAATCCAAATTTGATCATAGGATGCCTTAAGCCTCCTCCAGAGCTTGAGACTTTCTCGGATCAGCCCGAAGGGCCCGGATTGAAAAAGAGCGCGCTCATCCACACTGATGACCTGGTCCACGTGCGGGTGGGCTTTGAGCAATGGGGCATAAGAGTGTCCAACCACCCAAGTGATTTGAGTGCTGGGATCTGATCTTTTGATCTGATCGAGGCAAGGGAGAAAAAAGCTTAAATCGCCTAAGGCACCGAGTTTAAAGAGCAGGAGATGAGACATGGCCGTAGATCTCTAATCCATTCATGGGGTCAGGAAGAGGGGTTGATGAAAAAGAAGCCCGCAGGCTTCTAAAATTCGCTTGAAGAATGTGGTTGGCCCAACGTTCAGCCTGAGAAGAACAAAATAACAGGGGGTGAGTCTGAAGCTCAGGGTGGAGTCGCTCAACGGCCTCCTCCGTGGCTAGAACAGGGATTCTTCGAGCTAACGCATCTAAGAGTTTAATGCGCACGCCTGAGCCTGAAGTGTGAGGCACGAGCATTGCACTGAGACTGGAAAAAAAGCCCTCAGGGTCAAATTGATCGGGCAGGATTTCTAGGTGAGGCGAGCGCACCTGGGGTCCTAGGACGCGCTGTGCGCCTTGGCCAGCAAAGACGATTTTCCCCTGAAACGATGACTGCTCTAAACGGGGCAGCAGGTGCTCTAGAATCCACTGAGCACTATCGAGGTTGGGCCTAAAATCAAACCCTCCGATGAATCCAAGTCGGATCTCAGGGGAATGGAAGAACGAGGGATTGTTAAAAAAGGGCGTGATGGAATCCTGAGACCCCATCTGAGAGGGTCTTTGGGATGCATGGGTGGAGTAGGTGGGAGGCACGAGCCTGAGAGCGCAGGGGAGGCTCCGGGAGGCGTGACTCAGTTTGAGTCGTTCCTGGAAAAGCCTTAGGTCAACTGGGGATAAGAACCAAAGCTCGGAGGCAAATTGAGTCAGCTCAAGCTCATGAGAGGCCAGCGTCCTCGCATTAGAGCGATGCACCCATTGGGAGATCCCCGAGCTGTTTTGGGCTCTCAGGCGGGAGAGGTCGCTTTCCAGATTATGAAAATGGACCACTCGCTTTTTCTCCGAAGGCAAGTGCTTCGTTTTTTTCAGCCAAGCATGGGCAAAACTGTAGTGATAAATGGCCAAGTCGCAACCCTGAAGCAGGGGTTTGAATCGCAGGGGGGTTTTTGGATAGTAGTACGTCTCAGGAGACGCCGTTCGATTCAGCCAAGAACGAAGGACCCGAATCTGGGTTGAGGATGAGCTCAAGGGTAAGTGAATAAACTGGGGCCTAGGCCAGTCTTTTTGCCAAATCTCAGTGCGCTTGAGGAAGTCCTGGGGTCGATTCTTCCAGCAGACTAACTCCACTTGATGTCCTAGCTGGATGAGGGAGTAGGCTTGATCAAAGATCACGCGAAACGCCCCTTCAGCAATCGGATAAGGAAGAAACGGGGAGTAGATTCGAATGTTCACCGTTTTAGTTTTAGCAAATCCAAGGGAAGCTGGCTAGAAAACTTCCCGGTTTGTTTTTTTTCAGATCCTACTTGCTTTGAGCTCCCGTCTCCCAGTAGGACAAGGCAACATGAGTCGACTTCAATTTCAGTTAGAAGCCCAAGCCCCCGGTAGCCGAGCTCGAGCAGCTCGATTTCAAACACTCCATGGTGAAGTGTTGACCCCCGTTTTTATGCCGGTTGGAACCCAAGCCACCGTCAAGTGTCAAACTCGCGAGACGCTTCTGCAGACGGGAGCGCAAGTGTTGCTCGCCAATACCTATCACTTGATGCTTCGCCCCGGGATTGAAGTGTTTCGTCACTTCAAGGGCATTCACTCGTTGATGAAGTGGGAGCGCGGGGTTTTAACCGATTCGGGAGGTTATCAGATCTTCTCACTGCCTCACGGGAGAAAAATGACCGAAGAGGGGGCTTTGTTCAAAAGCTACGTGGATGGCAAGATGATCCTCCTCAGTCCAGAGCTCTCCATTGAGATGCAGAAAGCCATCGGCAGTGACATCATGATGGTGCTAGATCAGTGTGTACCCTCCACTTCGGAACGCTCCTTGGTGACCCAGGCCATGCATTTGACCGAGCGCTGGGCCGTACGTAGCTTTCAAGCGCGAGGCGACTCACCTCAGTCTCTCTTTGGTATTGTTCAGGGGGGGTGCTTTGAGGATTTAAGGCGACAGAGTGCCGAGGCTTTAACTCAAATCGACTTTGATGGCTTTGCCATCGGAGGCTTAGCCGTGGGTGAAACCAAGGCCGAGCGCTATGATTTTACGGAGCTCTCAGCCAGTCTTCTGCCTCATCACTTGCCTCGTTACTTAATGGGTGTGGGAACCCCGTTGGATCTTCTCGAAGCGGTTCATCGTGGGGTGGATCTTTTTGACTGTATTTTGCCTACGGCTTTGGCTCAACGAGGTGTGGCATTCACTCGACAAGGGAAACTTCAGCTTAGGCGAAAAGCGTATCAATTTTCTGAGGAGGGCTTAGATCCCCAGTGTTCCTGTCAGACTTGCCAAGTCTATTCTAAAGGGTACTTGCACCACTTGGTGAAAACCCAAGAGCCTCTCGGATGGCAGCTCATTGGGATTCACAACCTTTCGTTTTACCATGGGCTCATGGCTGAGATGAGACAGCGAATCTTCGATGGTTCGTTTCTTCAGTTCTATCAGGCTCAACGAGGGGTTTTAGATCAATCCGATGGTGAGCCCCCTGTCCCTCAGAAAAAAAGGAAACGCTCTCAACTCGATTCAAAAGTGGAGGCTTCCGAAGTTGGGTAAGGCAATTGCTTGGCACCGGTACTTGTTCCATCTTGCTCAGAATGCTCAAGCCTAACCCCGAATTTGCTCTTGAGAAAAGAAATGGGTCAACCCATGAAGGACATCTTTAACTGTTCGTCTTTGAATCATGCGAGGGCGATGGTAAAAAAAGCCGCTGGGACGGTCTCAAAGTGGGCCCCTCAGTATGGGGGGATAGGACGGCCAAAGGTTTGATGGTGCAGATCCTCATCGGGAGCCTTCTGCTTAAAATACAGGCTTAGATCTGGACAGACCAGTCATTGGACAAACTTTCTCCACTGGAAATCCCTCCGCTATGAATTTTACGCGGATGGGTTGTCTGTCAGCCAGAGTGGTTTTTTTTAAAAAAGCTCCCTAAGAATGCTGCTCTCAAGCTCTCAATTTCTCAACCGAGACTCTCAGTTTTTGAATCAGAAATATGGGGGTAAGCACTTTTGGACTCCATGTTTTGGCAGTGTTAAAACGATCTGGCTTTTGACTACGCGGATTGAGAATCCATGAAGACTTCAAGCCTAACGGTTTCGATCAGGCTTGGCCTCCCTCTGAAGTTGGGAGGATTGCGCACGGTTTTGGTTCAAGGCTTTCGAGGGACCAGGAAGCTCAGAGCCTTCAAAAAGTGTTCATCTCCAGGATCGATGGGAGACAAATATTTTTTTACCCAAGAGGTTCTATTCTTTTTTACATCAGTCTTAAGGAGACTTCCTCAGAGTTCACGAGGACGAAAAAACGATTTCAAATGGGTCCAGGGCGTAAGTTCTTTGGCGATTTTTCAGGGAGATCGCCTCGCTGTCTGGATCATCCGAAAAATCAGGGCTTGGGTAAGGTGGAGGAGGAACTTGATCGTCTTCGGAGGTGACTAGCGCGCCCGGACTGAGGTGAGTTTTAAAAAACCAGTACAAAGTGGGAGTGATATAAGGCCTAAACCCAAACTCCTTCATTTCTTGATAGGTGCGAGTGGCTTCCCATTTCTGCTCGTGAATTCGATACATTCCGATGGCAAACCCAGTACGATCTCTTCCATGGCGACAGTGAATAAAAAGTGGGCGGAGTTCTGGATCTTTCATAACATTGAGGAGCATCAGGACCTTCGATGGAGTCATTTTTGATCGAAGGCTGGGTATGGGCATGCTTTCGACGTGAATGCCTACGTCTTGAGCTTGACGTTTTTCAAGGTCAATGGCTCGGAAGGAGGTTTGGAGGTTGAGGATGGTTTTGATGCCCAGGGACTCGAGTTTTTTAAAGTCTTCTGCAGACTCAGGATAGGACCCTCGATAGAGTCCTGGCTCCACTTCAAAGAGGCCTTTGATTTCAGCCTGAGAGGGAGATGGGTTAAATCCTAAAAATAGAACTCCTATGAGGATGAAAAACAGACGAAGGGTATTATGAAGTAGTTTCATGCAGTGTCCTTTCTGACTGATTTTATCTGTTGAGTCGTTGTGTCTTTTGAAGTCTTGATCGTCGAGAAGAGGCGCTTTTTAGTCATGGTGAGAGTGCGATCTCGTTTTGTTGATCAGATCTGTTCCTAAGAACTCGTGTGGTTCAACGAGACACCTTCGTAATCCTCTCATCCATTCATGGGGAGGTCAAGGTAGCATTTTTCGGCATCGACTCCAACGAGAACCGAAAAAATAGTCTCCTCCCCAGTTGCTTCATGGTCACTGAGAATTATTTTTTTTCTTTTTTCTTATCCGATCAGCCGTTCCCATCATAGCGATTCAGCATGCAAAACTGACAGGGGATAGAGTTTCTAAAATGAGGCCTTAGTGTTCAGAAAGTTGAGCTTGTATGAGTTTGAGATGAGAAATCTTCACCCCTCTTCCGTCCGGAAGCCCCCTAGCTTTAGCCGTGGGGGGGCTCAGAACGTCATTCGGGGAACACGGAACAGTGCGCGCGGAAGGAGGGAAATTCCGAAAGCCTTGTGATCTATCCCGACAGTAGCAAGCTCTGAGAAACGTGAAACAGGCGAATCCCCTGAGACCTTCGCTATTCATGCTAAAGAGGTTCCCTGGAGCCTGGGAGCCTTTGTCAGTCGGGTCATGGAGCCCGAGGGGTATCTCCTTCTTCGGAGATTGGGTAGATTTGAGAGGGGTGACTGCGCTCCTCCGATGGAGTATCAACTTGAGAAAATAAGAAATACTGATAGGAGACTACGCCCTGGGTTTTTAGGTCAACGCGAAGAAAGTGGTTCCCTTTTTCGCCTTGAGCTTGGATCAGTCGCTCGACTTTCCCTCCGTTCCAGACGTCATTCCAATGGGCCTCTTGAAACGATGAGTCATTTGGGTTCTCCTGGACCGTCTCACGAATCAGTGAGAGGGTTGCCTCTCGTGAGAGTTGATGCCTGAGTTGGTGGACGGGGCTCTTCTCAGACTTGTTAAAGCCTGAGAAGCATTGGGTTAAGCTTTCTCCTAAGACTCGGGATGAGAAAAAAGAGGCCTTGGGCTCCTCAGGTGGGGGCGGTGGTGCAGGGCGACTGAGAACCGCTTCGGCTTGAATGAGGTGATCAGTTCCCAGGTCGGTCCAGATATGGATAAATTGACCGTAGATGGGGATTCCGTCCTTTAATAGAACCCATCTTTTGTAGTGATTGAAGGCTCGATCGCAACTTTCCTGAAGCTCAAAATCCGAGAGCTTCCAACCGGTCTCTAGTTTTTGATTGATCATCTCTAAAATATGATCAAAGTGTCCATCGGGATCGACCGCGGCAGTCCAACTTAAAAACATCAAAGGTGACGCAGACGGCTCTCGCTTTTGATCCGATTTTATGTTGAAACACCCGTCGTTCCCTGAGAAAGCACAGGGGCAGACCATCAGTGAAGAGAAAGCGCTGAGCCAAAAAATAGTGAGTCTTAGAATGATTGAATTACGAATCTTTGAATTGCCCCCCAGTTTCATGATCACTTCCCCCTAATGTTGCGGAATTAACACAAGGCTTAGTTTGAGTAAAATTTTTTCTGAACTCAAGAAGTTAAAAATGAAAATAATATTTTTAAGAATAAAAAATAGGAAAAAAGAGACTTCAATAAGCACGAAGAGATTAGATCTCAATCTACTTGATCAAATAAGAGTTGTTTTTTTTAATTGAATGTGAGCCCAATACGATGAGTTTAAGAATTTTATACCAGGACGCAAGTTTAGTTGCGGTTGATAAGCCCGAGGGTTTTCATGTGCATCCTCCGGAGGATCAGCAACATCAGATTCCTCGGTCGCAGAATTGCCTTTTTATTTTAAGAAAACAACTTCAGGCCTACCTGTACCCCGTTCATCGTTTGGACCGTGCGACCTCAGGCGTCTTATTGTTTGCTTTAAAGCCTGAGGTGGCCCGATCCATCTCCGAGATGTTCCAAAGAAATGAAATCAAAAAGACATACTATGCTCTGGTCAGGGGGCATGTCGCACCGGGAAAAAAGATCGTCGATCATCCGTTAAGGTCCCAGAGTAGAACTCATGGTCGGGCCCATGCGTCAGTTCAGAGTCAAGATGCAGGAATCGCTGAGTTGGAAACTAGAAGAGACAGCTCCAGTTTGGATTTGCTTGAATCTGTAGGTCAACCAGCCGTCACCCATTATGAGGTTCTCTCCCAGATTGAACTTCCCTATGCCGTTGGAAAATACCCAAGCTCCCGGTATTCCTTGGTTGAAATCAGGCCTCAGAGCGGGCGAATGCATCAGATCCGAAGGCACTTTGCTCATCTCTCACATCCCTTAATTGGAGATACGATCTACGGAGATGGCCCCCATAATCGATTTTTTCGAGAGTTCTTTGGGGTTCGCATGCTTTATTTAAAAGCAGCAGAATTGAAGTTAGTTCACCCTGAGACAGGATTGAATTTAATGATTCAATCCAAATGGAATCATCCTTGGCATCAGGTGTTTGAACTCTTTGGCGTTTGTCCGAGGAGGGGATTGGACCTCAACTGGGCTAGTGGCTTTTGATCAAGGAGCTACTCAAAGCTCTTGAGAGGGGGTTAAATTATGCTCACTTGCTGTTTCTTAGGTAACTAAAGACTACTGAAGACCAATGAAATCTGAAGTCATTTTCAAATGATTTAGGCAAGATGTCCCTCTTTTATGAGGTGGGTTCTCTTTTTTTGACTCAAAGAGATGCTGTTTTTTATTTTAATTTCAAATAGTTATTTTTTGATAAAGTTAATAAAAACAATTTAATATAAAAAACTAAAAAAAATTTAATTTGATCATGATCTCTTCTAGAAGAGGCGCATGGTTTTAAAAATTGAGAAACAGTTTTGAGTTAAGCCAATTCGATCAATCGCAACGATTTTGTTCCTGCTGGCAAACCCATTGATTGCATTCAGTGCTGGTCCGGAGAACGAATCAGAATGGTCCCGGTTTTACTAGATGGTGGAGGAGGTTTCGAATCGCTCCATCTTCGAAGCTGGAAATGGTTTGGGTACTTTTTCGGATGACGGAAAACTCAAGTGATCTCAGGATCCGAAGAATGAATTAAAAAATTACCATTTGAATTTGATTTTCAAGAAACGAAAGATGTCTATGATCAATTCAAACTCATCCCGATTCGTTACCTCTTCACGGATCGTCTCACTGTTTCGAGCTAAATTCATTAGCCTATATTACGACATTTTTTGAATTGTCGTAATATAGGCTAAATACTCGAAACACTGTTGGTTTTAGTTTTTCATGGAGTAGGCGTCTTTGAGGCTCAAGACATCGTTTTGCCAGATCCTTTGGAATCGAGCTTCGTTTTTCTTGGGCTTTCGGATGAGCAGTCCTGCCATCACTACTTGGGCGCGAGTGCTCTGAGTGTGAGTGAGTAGTTGTAGGGCAAATTTAGAGAAGTCCCGCACGAGGAAATCAAAGATCTGATCCACAAGCTCCGGATCCACCGAAGTGAGCTTGGCTTGCTCTAAGATCAATTGCCCGTACGCCACAATCGTAAACAGCTCCCCTAAGATGAGCAGGAATCCAAAGTCTTTTTTCTGCTCAGCAGTGGGTCCAGCCACCAAAAGCAAACGTTTGAAGGCCTGGATTTGATCCCTTAAGATCTTCACATTGGGCAGATCCATGCTTTGGTAGGCTTTCATGTAGTCATGAAAGCGAATTTGACCCAGCCCTTTGGTGGGGCCTTGATCAAATAAAAACTCATCATGAGTGGCGTCATCCCGGGTAGGGATTTCAGGAAATTCATCGGGCTGAAAGAAGTAATTCTTCATGAACTTGATGATCAAGGCCATGTTGACATGGACCGTGCCCTCAAGCTTGGGCAGCGCTCGGATATCCCGAGTTGCGGTTTCAAAGACCATGTTTTTTTCAAAGCCCTTGGCTGCAATCACATCCCAAAGGAGGTTGATCACTTCTTCGCCTTGGGTGGTGACCTTCATCTTGACCATAGGATTATAGAGCAAGTAGCGTCGGTCCTGGGCGCTGGCCGATCGCATGTAGTCAATGGCTCGCTTGGAGAAGAGTTTCATGGCCACAAGCCGGGCATACGCATCGACAAATAAGTGCTGAACGTGGGGGAAGTCGGTGACCATTTGTCCATAGAGGTTGCGTGAGGCGGCATGTGAGATGGCTTCGTAAAAGGCATGCGTGCAAATGCCAATAGACGCCCACCCAAGATTGAACTTGCAGATGTTAATCGTATTGAGGGAGGCATCCCAAGCCTCAGTGCCTTGGGAGAGAATGTCGGCATCCTGGATCGGGTAGTTTTTTAGTTCGAACTCGGCCACAAAGTTCTGCGAGTGAACGACGTTTTGGATGCATTTGTAGTTGGGGTGCTGAGATTGAACGGCGAAGAACACGAATTCGTCATTGAAGCTCATTTTTCCAAACGTGGAGACCAAGGCCGCTTGATTCCCGTTTCCAATGTAGTACTTTCGACCGCGCGCTTGGTAACCTTCTCCAGGAACGGGGTAAAGCTTCATCTCTGAGGAGTAGAGATCAGCTCCATGTTCTTTTTCAGAAAGCCCGAAGCCAAAGATCGCTCCCTGATCGAGGAGTTCGGCTGTTTTCTTCTTAACCGCCTCGTTCTTGCTCATCCAGATGGGACCCAGGCCGAGCATGGAGACTTGCCAGGTGTACCAATAGTTCAGACCATAGAAGCCCAAAATTTCGCTGAACTCCGAGTTTCGCCAGGTATCCCAGCGGGCATCCGATCCACCATAGGGAGGGGGAGTCATTAGGGTGGCAAAGATTTTTTCCTGCTTTTGAAATTCAATGAAATCCGCATACCAGCGACAGTCGTGATCCTCTTTTTTGAGTCGTTTTTTTCCCCTCGACTCAAAGAATTGGATGGTTTTCTCCATCATGGCCCGAGTTTTGGGGTCTAAACTGGGAATGGATTGGGCGGCTGCATCCGCAGAGTCCGCTTGAGAATAACGCGATGGGTTGAGTAAAATCATAGGTGCCTCCAAAGGTTCAATGGGTTAGTCTTTGGTTTCAATGGTTGATCGGTCTCTCATGGAGTTATGACAAAAATTAAAGGAGAAATAAATGGATGATTTTCAGGAATCAGTGTTGAGAGGAATTCCAGATCATTTACCTCCTGTAAAACCCTATGATTTAGCTGTGAACCATGCCCCGAGAAGAAAGCAGATTCTTTCGGTGGAAGAAAAGCACTTGGCTGTGCGAAACGCACTTCGATACTTTCATCCCCGGCATCATTCCATTTTGGCCCCCGAGTTTGCCGAGGAGCTGGAAACCTATGGGCGAATCTACATGTACCGGTTTAGGCCCGATTACCCCATGCGAGCCAGGCCCATGGATCAGTACCCACATCGAAGCAGCCAGGCTGCGGCCATCCAACTCATGCTCACCAATAACTTGGATCCTGCCGTGGCTCAGCACCCTCACGAGTTGATCACCTACGGAGGTAACGGCGCTGTGTTTCAAAACTGGGCCCAGTACCTGCTCACCATGCAGTACTTGGCCACCATGACAGATGAGCAGACGTTGGTCTTGTACTCTGGCCATCCCCTGGGGCTCTTTCCCTCTTCGCCTTCCTCCCCCCGGGTCGTGGTGACCAACGGGATGATGATTCCTAATTACTCGAAGCCCGATGATTGGGAGCGCTTCAATGCCCTTGGGGTCACTCAGTTTGGCCAAATGACGGCGGGATCGTTCATGTACATTGGCCCCCAAGGCATTGTTCACGGAACGACGCTCACGCTGCTCAATGCGGCTCGAAGAAGGGCCAAGACTAGGCCTGCTTCAGAGCTCCAGGTGTTCGTCTC
>JBMSSC010000037.1:0-20456 GCA_049424145.1 Bdellovibrionia bacterium | reverse complement strand
GCTTCGATGGTGTGGTGTTTAGCCTCCCCGTTCTGTATGCTTGTATCCGGGTTTTTGGTTAACAGGAGGTCCTCATCATGGCTTTTGTAACTTGGCTTAGTTCCTTCGTTCATTCCGTTTTTGCTTTTATTGTGATTTTGGTGCCTCTGGTGATCTTCCATGAGTTTGGGCATTTCGTGTTTGCTCGACTTTTTGGGGTAAAAGCCGAAATTTTCTCCGTGGGCATGGGACCTAAGATCTGGTCGCGCAAGTGGGGCGAGACGGATTTTAGGCTTTCTGCCGTTCCCATTGGCGGCTACGTGAAGCTTTTGGGCGAGGATCAAGATTCTCAAGAGGCACCTCTTTCCGAAGCAGAGCTCAAACGTGCACTCCACAAGCAAAAGCCATGGAAGCGATTTTTTATTTTCTTTGGAGGGCCTCTTTTTAACTTCATTCTAGCCGTCTTCATTTTCATGGTGATTCTCGTCGTCGGTGAGCCCCAAGTTTCAAGCCACATTGGTCGTGTTGTGCAGGGATCCATGGCTGAAAAAGCCGGTTTTCAAAGCGGGGATGATATTTTAAAAATCTCCGGTCAGGCAGTCCAAAAGTTCGATGAAGTGGCTCAGATTTTAAATGAAAATCCAAATCAAAAACTCATCTTCACAGTTCGTCATCCTCAGTCAACGGAGAGTACTGAGATTGAGGTGGAAACGTCCTCTCAACCAGGGCTCAGCTCCTACGGCGAGTCCACCGCAGTGGGGGATTTAAGTGGTCTTTTGGCCTTTCCTCGCGGCAATCAAGTGGGGGTATCGAATCCTAATTCCCAAGCGGCTGTTTTAGGTCTTCAAACCGGAGACCAAATCATTCAAGTCAATCAACAGAAGTTAAAAAACTGGGAAGAGCTCGAGTCAATGTACCGACAGTTGAGCCCTCGTCAAAGCCTTCAGCTTGAGGTGAAGTCGGGCCGTGTTTCCGAGGCGCAAACGGGTCTTAAGGCGGTGGAGTTGATGAAACCTGAGAACTCCCAGGGACTCGAGGTAGATTTTGGTCTTTACTCCTCGGAGCTTTTCGTTGAGCGCCCCGTGGCAGGATCACCGGCTGAGGCAGCGGGTATTCAAAGTGGGGATCGAATCACTGCTGTGGCAGGACAAACGGTTCATAGTTTTTTTGAACTCAAAAGTGCCGTTCAAAAAGGGGGGGAGACGCAGGGGACAGTCTCCCTTCAGTGGGAGAGGATGGGAAAGCAGTATGAAGTGGTCATCCGCCCCAGTGTGACGCAGGGGCGTGATCCGCTGCTGAATCAGACCACCTCGTATACCGTAGGCGTCATGCCCATGCTCGTTTTTGCTGAACCTGTCACTTACATTGAGCGGGTCTTCAATCCTCTGACACTGGTGATTCGCGCCACCGAGCGTATGGTGAGTTTTTCATGGAAAAACTTGGTACTTTTGAAAAAAATGGTCACAGGCCAGGTCTCCGTTGGCAACCTAGGAGGGCCCATTCTTATGGGCAAGATCGCAGGAGAATCGCTGAGTCGCGGCTTGATTGCTTTTCTCACCAACATGGCGATTTTCTCTGTGGGTCTCGGGGTTTTAAATATTCTTCCCATCCCTGCTTTAGATGGGGGCCATCTCCTGCTCTTAGGTGTTGAAGCCATTCGAGGCAAGCCTCTGTCGTTGTCTCAAAGAGAGATCATTCAAGGAGTCGGTATTTTTATGATCCTTGCTCTCATGGGAGTGGCGTTTAAGAATGATATCGCCCGTCTCTTTTATTTATGAAACTCTTAGCATGGGATACTTCATCAAAGACTGCAAGCTTAGTTGCCATTGAATGGGGAGAAGATCCCAAGATCACTCTTGGGGCTCATGAACCCTTTCGCTTGGTTGCCGAGCTGACGCTGAATGTGGATTTGAATCATTCAGAGCGTCTGCTTTGGGGGGTTCATCAAGTCCTAGAATCCGCACGCTGGAAGCTCCATCAAGTGGATTATTGGGGCGTGGGTGTGGGGCCTGGCAGTTTCACAGGGCTTCGAATCGGAGTGACCACAGCGCGCACGCTAGGTCATTTTCTAAAAAAACCGGTGGTATCGTTTTCTTCGCTTTCGGCCTTGGCTCGGCCCGTTGCACTCCATGCCTCAGGTGGATCTTCGAGTCCGGTTCTGATTGTGGCCGCCACGGATGCCTGCAAAGGGGAGTTGTTTGCCCTTTGGGGCAGTGCTCCTGAGATTCTTCAGGGGTCTTATTCAGAGGAAGTGCTTCCTCCTTCGTTACTCGTGGGAAGACTGAAGAAGAAACTCTCGGCGTTAGGGAGAAATTCCAAATGGATGGTAGTCGGAGAGGCTCGAACCAGGTATTCTGAGGTTTGGGAAGAATTACCGGAATCTAAACGGCTCTTGGATCGCTCATTTTTTTCGGATCAGATTCAAGGGCGCTATGCTGGCTTGCTCAGTTTTGAAGCCGTTCAAGCCGGAAGACTCCTTGAGGGACTTCAAGTCAGTCCCGTGTATTTGCGAGCATCCGATGCTGAGGTGAAGTTAAAAGCAGGATTGCTCAAGCCTGCTCCCATAGGCAATTTAAGTGAAGTTTGAATTAAAGGAGAGAATCTCTCATGGAAGCTAATTTTCTAGGACCCTTGTGTGCCCTCTGCTCAGCCTTGACCTGGGCCATTGGGTCTGCCGGGTATTCGCAATTATCGAAGAAGCATTCGGCTTATGCTATTAATTTTGCTCGAGCCCTAGTGTCGTTTCCTCTTTCCTTGATCACGACCTTTTTGATCGCAGGCGGGCTTTCTGAGGGCATTGGGTACTTTAAAAATGTTCAAGCCTCTCAAGTGGGCTGGCTTTCTCTTTCCATGCTGGCAAGCTACGGTGTAGGGGATGTCGTTTTCTTGGCCAGTACGAAGAAAATTGGCCTTCCCTCAGCACTGGCCATTGCTTCATGTTATCCAGTCTGGACAGTTCTTGGAGGGTACTTTGCCTATCAGGAGTCCATCACAGCCGTTCAATTCCTAGGATTGCTGTTGACGCTGGCGGGAGTCGTTTTTGTGATTCTCAATAGCCCTGAAAAATCAAAGAAAAAAGGACAGCCCCAAAGTTCATTTTCCTTCCTCGGTTTTGGTCTGGCCGTTTTTGCTTCGATGTGTTGGGCCACCAATAGTTTTGCCACAGCTCGTGGGGGAATGGGTTTAATCCCTCCGGTGGGAAATTCCATTCGCATGTCGATTGGCTTACTCATCACTTTGGTTATAAGTCGAGTGATGGCAAAAAATGAGGCTATCTTGCTGCCGAAGAAACAGCTGATCGGGTCTCTTTGGTTATTTTTGATCGAAGCCTTCGGGGGATCGTATTTTTATTTCTACGGTCTTTCTCACTCATCTTTGTTTTTAGGTTCAACTTTAGCTTCGTTATCTCCAGTGATTGCCGTTCCAATTGCGGTGATGTGGAAGTTAGAAAAGTTCTCCCTCGAGCGGACTTTTGGGGTGGTTTTAGTGGTGGTTGGAGTGTGGCTGATGTTAGGAGCAGTTTAACTGATCAGGATCGGGATGTGAACTCAGCGTCATCTGAGGGTGATTCAAAAAATTGCTTTGAGGACTAATGAAAAAAATTTACCTAATACCGAATTTTGTCACGACCGCAAATCTGTTTTGTGGCTTTTATTCGATCGCAGCTTCCATTCGAGCTGATTATGTTTCGGCAAGCTGGGCTATTCTGGCGGCTGGAATCTTTGATATGCTCGATGGACGAATCGCACGCCTGGCAAAGGCCACCAGTCAGTTTGGGGTCGAATACGATAGCTTATCCGACCTTATTTCCTTTGGGGCAGCTCCGGCACTGCTGCTCTATCAGTTTGCTCTTCAGCCCTACGATCGACTGGGGTTTCTTGCGGCCTTTTTGTTCCTCGCCTGTGGGGCCATGCGACTGGCTCGTTTCAACGTCAATTCCGCTGTGATTCCTAAACACTACTTTCAGGGCCTTCCCATTCCCATGGCTGCAGGCATTGTCTCTACGTTTATGATTTTTCATCACACCACCGGTTGGCCGAGTTTTATTTCGCCCTTTGTTCTTATTCTGACCCTGCTTTTGGCCAGCCTCATGGTGAGCACCCTTCGGTTTCCCTCGTTAAAAGAGCTCAACTGGCGCTCCCGCTCCACTTTTGGGTACCTCTTTGTGGGCCTTCTTGCGATGATCCTGGTGGCCACCCGCCCGGAGATCACCCTGTTTCTCTTAGGCTGCGCTTATGTCTTGTTCAGTTTAGGTTCCAATGCCGTTCGTTTGCTTTTATCAGACGAAGGCAAAGAAAAAATGACGGATCCAAGGAGTCCAACATCCACTTATGTCAGAGAGTAAAACTCAGGTGCGGCAGTCAAAGGTAGGGTATCGAGTGGCAGTAGTCGGCGCAACAGGTGCCGTGGGTCGTGAGTTACTTTCTGTGTTGGCTTCTAGAAAGTTTCCTATCTCTCAGCTCATTTTATTTAGTTCCAAACGCTCAGAGGGCCAGGTCATTTTGTGGCGCGAGAAAAGTCATCGTTGCCAGGTGCTTCAAAAGGGATGTTTTCAAGGCGTGGACTTTGCTTTTTTTGATGCCTCCGATGAGGTCTCGCGCCAATGGGTCCCTGAGGCTGCCGAATCGGGGGCTTGGGTGATTGATAATTCAGCAACCTTTCGGATGAAAAACGACGTGCCATTGCTCGTTCCCGAGGTCAATGCTGAGTTGCTGGCGGATCGCCTGAGAAACCCCTCAGCCTTAAGTGCATCGGAGCGGATCCTCTCGGGGCCGAATTGCTCCACAGTTGAGTTAGTTTTGGCGCTTAAGCCCATCTCCGATCGCTGGGGCTTAAAAAGAGTCGTAGTCTCCACTTATCAAAGCGTCAGTGGAGCGGGATCGGCTGCCATGAGAGAGTTGTCCTCTCAAACTCTAGCCTTGTTTAATCAGCAGAGCGTTGAGCCCCAGGTGTTTGCTCATCCGATTGCGTTTAACTGCATTCCTCAAATCGGGGGGTTTAAAGAAAATGGCTACACGAGCGAGGAACAGAAGATCATGGAAGAAAGTCGCAAAATCCTAGGGCTGCCTCAGTTGAAGATTTCAGCTACGGCAGTGAGAGTGCCGACGTTCTCCTGTCATGGCGAGTCGGTGAACGTGGAGTGTGAACGAGAGTTTGACTTAGAGGAAGTTCGAGAAGCGCTCAGAGCCCAGTCGGGAGTGATCGTTCAGGACGATCCTGAGAAAAAAATCTATCCCCTCAGTGTGACTTCAGAGCAAGAAGAGGGAGTCGAAGCAGCCACGGGTCGAGATGCCGTCTATGTCGGGCGAATTCGGAGGGATCAGTCGGTTCCCTTTGGCGTGAATTTTTGGGTGGTTTCGGATAACTTGAGAAAAGGAGCTGCATTAAATGCCGTTCAAATTGCAGAGAGCATCCTGGTCGGAGTGCGATAGAAGCGGTGCTGGGGTAAAAAAAAGTAGGGTTTTACCTCAGAGCGGCTGGGGACTCCGAGTTTTTCATTTGGCTCTATTTTCCTTTCTTTTTTTAAACTCGTCTTTGGCCTGGGCGATCATTCGCTTAATTCCAACCAATGGCGGAACGATTCAAACTGCGATGGATAGCAACACGACGTTTTCCTCGCCCCAGATCTACTATTATGTTCAAACCGGAAGCACGAGTCCCCTGCCTGCTGAGAACTTTCTTGCCCAAGGGGTGACTTCCCTGGATGTTACTCAAACGGCCGCAAGCGATGCGGTCAATGATCATAGCAACGCCATTGAAGTATCTTTTGCGTCAACGGCCGCCGCGCCTCTGATTAGTGCGGGTCAGTCTTTGGTGGTCATGATTCATGCAGGGGGAGCCTCAGGCACTACCTCTCGGCCCATTCCCATTGCCACCCTCAATGGAGTGGCCTGTAGTATGACGAATTGTCAGGCCCCCGATCGGACGCCCGATTCCAATGGCTTTCTGACGAACCCCAATAACTACTTTTATGCAGCCAAATACAGCTCTGGCTCCACCATTCGTCTGGGTTTTTACTTGAACGATATTTGTAAGTCCTTTTCTTTGGGGTCAGCCGCGCTCAATGTCTGCAATGGAAATACATTGTCCTATCCTGAGGCGACTTCTTCTCGCACCCTGCCTCTTTATTTTTCGGTTCGTGTTGCAACAGATCCCAATTTGACACCGACTTCAGCAGCCATTGATCAATTCACCGTGCCGATTCAATTTGTCTTTGAAGTCACGCCTCCCAGTTTTACTTGTCCTGCATCCAGTGCTTTAAATCAAGCCGTGTTTCCGGGCGATGGAGAGGTCTATTTTGATACCTCCGCGTTTCAGGTGGGTCCTGTTGGCAACGCTCAAGGGGCTCCAGGATACCGGATGATTGCTCTGGGTCAGCGTCAGGGCTCTGGGCTGGATTTTGATAAGACTCAGTTTTATGGAAGTAACAATCTTTTCGCCCAAACTGTGAATTTAAATGACACAAATGCTTCAGTCCAAGGACTGGAAAATTCCACCTCCGGTGATCTGAAGCCCTACCGCATCTCTTTTATTGGCCAAGATCGGGCGGGTGTCTTTGTGCAATCCGACTCCAGTTGTGTGGTTGAGCCGGTTTATGCCGCATCCATTCAGGGGTTTTTATCCAAGAGCAATTGTTTTATTGCAACGGCTGCATTTCGTTCCGTAGAGTCCTCTCCTGTGGTGATGCTCCGAGAGTTTAGAGACCGAGTCCTTCTCCCCTCGTCTTGGGGGCGGAAGTGGGTCAGGAGTTACTACCGTTGGTCTCCAGACGCTGCGGCGTGGCTGATGGAGCATCGTGCATTTCAGTATCCGGTTCTCCTTTTTTTAGCCCCCGTTGAATTCGGAGCGTGGTTGATCCTTAATCCTGCGGCAGGGGGGGTTTTCGGTTTAACTTTGTGTGCCGTGTTTTCCATTTTTGTGGCCTGCCTTTGGCAAAAAGAAAGAAAGGGAAAGGGATGAGGTTTGCAAGGGAAGTTATTCCAATCGTATTGGCGCTCTTCTCTTTCGGTCTAGCTGAATCTCATGCTACTGAGCCTGGGAGTCAGCCTTACATTGATCAGCTCTTAGATGATTTAAAAAGCAAGTCGAGTTCCAAGCCCGAGGGCACGCAAATGAGTTCTGAGACTCCTTACCTGGATCAGCGTCGTATGCAGCTATTACGGGAAAGGTCAGATCCACCTGAGGGGGCCTATCTCGAGCAACTCAAACAAACTCTTCCAGAACCGAAAGGAGAGGGGAGTGAGGGATATGCTGAGAAGGTAAAGAGCAACCTCCCACCCAACGAGAACCCCAGTGCAATTCAAAATTACCATGAAGGAAAATCGGAGTTGCAGTTTAAGCGTCCGGGGCAGATTCATCATGCCATTGGACTTCGGGTGAGCGCGAAGGTGGATCGCCAGATTTCAGCCGCGCAATCAGGATCAGTGAATCTTCCCTTTGAGACCTTCTATGGGCGAGAGTTTCGACCCGAGGTCACGGCATTTTACGAGTATCAGCCGTTCCACAGTGAGTGGCTTGGAAACATCGGCATTGTGGGCTCTTTGGGGTTTAATTATTTTTCCGCTCAAGGAACGTTTGGCTTTGAGCTTCCAAAACCCGGCAACACGGGTTTTTTCTCGTCCCAGGCTCGAACTTCGTTTCAGTTTTTCGTCGTCCCCGTGAGTGTTTCTGCCATTTACCGCTTTAACCTCCTTCGCATTTTAAGGCCGTATGTGATGATTGGGCCCACGTTGGTGAACTACATGGAGGTCAGAAGTGATGTGGGAGCCTCCAAGCGTGGGGTGAGTACTGCTTTCACTACCTCCCTGGGTGTGGCTTTGTTGCTCGATTGGATGAGCCGGAGTGCGTCGTGGAATCTTTATTCCGATTATGGGGTGAAGCATTTTTATCTGACCTTGGATTATACGCGAGTGAGCCCGTTAGGGGGCGATTTGCGGTTTGCCTCTGACTCGTTTTCAGGGGGCTTAACTTATGAGTTTTAAGAGGTATGTGGAAGTACGCTGTTTTAATTGCCTATAGTGGAACCCATTATTGTGGTTGGCAGAAGCAAAAGGGCTCAGGTGCATCGGGTGATCCCAGTCTTCAAGAGTCGATTGAAAAGGCGCTGGGAGTCATCACAGGGGAGTCCGTTTCTGTCGTGGGAAGTGGTCGCACGGATTCAGGTGTTCACGCAGCCGGTCAAGTGGCCCACTTCATCCTGAGGCAAAAGGCTTGGGATGCTCATCGCCTCATGAAGGGGCTCAATAGCCAGTTATCCCAAGATATCCGGATTTTAGCTCTCAGTCCGGTGAGCCTCGAGTTTCACGCTCAGAAGTCGGCTGAGAAGAAACAGTACAGCTATTATTATCAACAAGGCTCGTGTGCGCCGCCTCATCTTTTGCCCTACACTCGGTGGATTCGAAAGGATTTGGACTTAGATGCAGTGACTCAAGCATTAGGCTTTTTACGGGGCGAGCATGACTTTAAAGCCTTTCAGGCCTCGGGTTCAAAGCCGGGGAGCACGGTGAGAACAGTTTTAGAGGCCGATGTCACTGTTTTGCCGATCCTGTTTCCCGCCTTGGGGTTTCATGAGGGAGGGTCCGGGCTTTCTTCCTCGTTTCGGCTCGTGCGAATTCGTCTAGTGGGCACGGGGTTTTTAAAGCAAATGGTTCGATCGATTGCCGGAACCTTGCTGCAGGTGGGCGAAGGCTATCGACCTCCGTCTTGCATTCGAGAGGTCTTAGCCTCAAAAGATCGATCCCAGGTCGGGCCTACGGCGCCTGCGCGTGGCTTGTGGCTGGAGAAGGTCTGGTATCCCTCCGAGTTTGGCCTGAGGCTTGAGCCTTGGCGTGAGCCTGAGGAGGAAAGGGCCAGTCGATCCATTTTCTCATGATTGGGTCCAGTTTTTGACTCCGGTGGCCACTTTCGGGCTCAAGATGGCCTTGGAGGCAGCGCTGGGATGGGGTTGACAATTTGGGTCGGTTTCGACTAAAAGAAAGCCATGGAATTTAGCGTTGAAGTCGAAAAAATCTCTAGTATCGTTCGAAAACTGAAAATTAAGATCCCCTCTCAGGAAGTCAAAACCCAGTTTGATCGCAGCTTAGTTCAAGTCCAAAAGACTGCGAAACTCAAAGGGTTTCGAGCCGGCCAAGTCCCTCTGAGCATGGTGAAGCAGTTCTATGGCAGTGATGTGAGGCATCAGTTGTTCCATCGGCTCATCGACGACTCGATTGAAAAAGCAGTCATTCAAGAAAAAATCCAATCCGTGGGACGACCGAAGATTGAGACTCCGGAGCATCAAACCGGATCGGGCGAGCACGATCATACGCTCCATGAAGATCAGGACCTCTCGTTCATTGCAACGGTTGAGGTGATGCCTGAGCTGGAGATGAAGAACTATAAAAAGTTGAAGCTCAAAAAAGAGAGCACCGAAGTGACTGATGATCATGTGGATCAAGTCATTGAAAACCTTCGTCACTCCCAAGCCCAGCTTGTTCCAGTGGCCGGAAGTGAAGCTGAATCCGGGTCTGCTCCTCGAGTGACTCAAAAGGGTGACTTTTTGGATGTTCAGATTTCTGGCGGTTTGGTGAAAGAGGGAAAAGTCATTCCTCAGGCCGATATGAACGGTTCAAAGATGGTGGAGTTGGGATCAAACTCTTGGATCCCAGGATTTGAAGATCAGCTCATGGGGATGTCTCAAGGAGAGACCAGGACGTTTCGTCTCAAATTCCCTGAGGATTTTATTGAAAAAACTTATGCCGGCCAAGAGGGTGAGTTTAATGTAACCCTCAATGAGCTGAAGGAAAAGAAGCTTGCGCCCCTCGATGACGAGTTTGCTCAACAGCTGGGGTATGAGAATTTAAGTGACTTCAAGATCAAAGCCAAAGAGATGATCAGCCGCGAGCGAGTCGAGCAAGCGGAGAGAAAACTTCGTAGTGATCTCTTAGGGGCTGTGATTGAAAAGAATCCCTTTGAGGTTCCCAGTTCCATGATTCAGGCGCAAGCCCGAATTTTAGCCGAAGAGTGGGCGCGGGATTTAAAGAAGCAAGGCTACCCTGAAAAGATGATTGAACAAATCGTTCGGTCGGGGTTCTCTGATCTTTTAAAACGAGCTCAGAACCAGGTGATGGGAAGCTTGGCACTGGAGTCCATTGCCAAGAGCGAGTCCATCGCAGTGAGCGCAGAAGAAGTGCAGACGGAGATCTCCAATATGGCCAGCTCAATGAAGATGGAGCTGGACCAATTGAAAGAGTTCTATGCAAAAAATCCCGGCCGCGCGCAGGACTTAGAGTTTAGACTCCGACAAGAGCGAACAATGAAGTTCCTTTTGGAGAGTGCTGAGATTTCCTGATCCTGGGCTAGTGTAAAATAGTTGGGAAACGTAAACTCAATCCCATAAAAATACGGTTCAGGCATAGAAGTCCAAGAGGGTTTGCGAGAGTGCAGAGAAGAGTGCTCTCGCATCACTCTTCCAATGGTAGCAAAAAGTAGGTTCGTGGCCTCATCTTGGATGACGATTCTAAGCCATCGCCGGGAGTCGATTCGCTCTTGTGTCTTGAGTAGGCATCCTGAGCGAGAAATATCCTCCAGTGACCCTGATTTTTTAGGGTTTTTAGATTGAGCAAAAAAGCTCCAAATCACATTCACGCGGTAAGTAAATCGTTCATCTTTTCTGAGTTGCACGAGCGAGGTCCCTTTTTATTGCTGTGGGTCCAAGCATCTTTTGTGCCATCTGTGATTTGCCTCTCATGAGGTCCGTTGACCTACTCTCTGAAGTTGCCTCTGCAGGTGATCGGTTCCTGGTCGCAAGGCTGTTTTTAGGCTGGAAGTCTGCTCATTAAGCCGTGCATCTTGCATGACAGCCCAAGACGATGGAGTTCATTCCGGATTTCACCTTCAGGGTTTTGTCGTGGAAGAGTTTCAGGATGAAAGAACGTTTTCGGAGAGGGTTTCAATCTTCAATTGATGTTTTGCTAGTGAAATCCCTGCAGCCTCAAGGCTACTTAAGGATTGGGAGTAGACGGCATCGGCAACGCGGGTGTGGGTTCCAAAATGATCAATGTAATAGATGAGTTTGCAACTGATCCAAGACTCCGAGGTGTCGGAGATTAGGACAAAGGGCGTTGGAGAGCGTCGCACCTCAGGCACAGCACTTGCCGCTTGAGCGAGGATCTTTTTGACTCGATCGAGATTCACATCAAAGGGGAACCTAAAAATCAACGCTCTTAAGATGGGTCGATACTTCGTGGTGAAGTTTGTAATCTGAGCTTGTCCCATCACTCGATTGGGTACAGTGATGATTTCCTCTCCCATTCCGACAAGAATGGTGGCGCGCCAAGAGATCTCATAAACCTGACCCGTCCATTTTTGTGTGCCCGTTTGAATTTCAACCCAATCCCCAATTTCATAGGGCTTATCAAATTGAAGGGCCACCCCTGCAAAAAGATTGCCGAGTGTGTCTTGAAGAGCAAGACCCAGTACAAGGGAGAAAATCGCAGAGGTTGCAATCAGGGGGGTTAACTGAAGATTGAAGATCTCAGCTCCAATCCATCCAGCTAGAACGATCGATAAAAGAAGCGTGAATAGATTCACTAGAAGTACGGGAAAAGCCACTCTCATGTGGCTTAAATAGAGGTACTCAAAAACTAAAATTCGCCAGGTTTTAATAAAAATAGCTGAGCCCGAGAAAATCGTGATTAGCCCCACGTACGTCATGATTCTCTCTACGAATGCCGTATCCGGGAGCTGATGGAGGCCCAAATAAGCAACAAATAAACCCGTTCCAAAAATCAGATGAACGCCTAGGTTACTAAACTGGGTCGCTAATGTGCGACTTCGATCCTCACTCAGGGTTTTGAGAAAGATTTTAGAGATCAGCCACGCTGCAAGCACCAACGATAAGGTGATGATGGCAGGCTCAATATGAATGAAGCCGTCGATTCTCTCTAATTGAACCCAGGGTTGAGCTTGCGTTTTTGATGTCACAAGGTTGTCTTCGGAAAAAACAGGCTCTTACTCAATAATAAATTCAGGAACTTCATATTCAACCACGGCTCCCGCAAATTGCTTTTTAAATTGAGCCACTCCAAAGTAGGGGTGGTCCGTCTTGGGATCAGTCATATATCCGTTCAAATCATAGTTTTCTAGCCCCAATTTTGAGCACTGAGTGAGGGCTTCCCAGTGCGCCACGGCAGAAAGACTGGTGGAGGATTTCTGGGCGTGCGCTTTTTGCGTGAAACCAAAGAGGTAATGGGCGGTTGTGCCTTGGGATGCCACCAGGAGTTGGGCCTGGGACTCGGTGGAAGGCAAGTGCAATGAGGTCCGTTGGGCGGTGACCATCCAGAACCGAGGCGAGTGTTGATCGGAAACACGAGGGGTAAGCGTGAGGGATTCAAACCAAGCATCGGGTGGTACGGTGAATTGACGCCTTGCGCTAAATTCTCGGAGGGCTTCGGTGAAGGGACGTAGGAGAGTGGGGGTTAGCTCTTGCCAAGTGGTGCGAAGCGGCTCCTTCCAGGTCGTCCTTAACGTCCGTCTGAGTCGGGGACTTAATTGATTCCACTGTGTTTTTTGACAGCCTTGAAGCTTGACGACTAAGGTGGAGGAGAGCGTGCTTTGGGTCAGCGCAACGGGCAGGTGGGACATTCGCTTTTGGATTTGTCCTTTTTCCCAGCGCGGGCGAAGCGTTAACCGAGCAAACTGCGGATTGAGTTTGGAGCAAGCCAGAGCAAAGGTGGCCAGTTGTCGAGAAACCACGGATGAATCGTCCCAGTGGAGTAAGGGTCCGTTGACACACTCGAGTTGGACTTTTGATCCCAGTCCTGAGCGCAGATGGGATGCAAAGACAATTCCTCCGACCTTTTCTTCGGGATTAAAAATCAGAAAGCTCGGCGTACCCAAAGACTTCATGGCACTGGCCCACGCTAAGCTCTGAGCAAGAGGCTTCTGGGGTATCGCCTCCCAGCTGAGTTTCTCTTCCTCAGAAAGGCGATCAATGGGTTTAGCGATCCACATAAATCCCACTTTAATCAAATCCTACTGGAATGAAAATTTTTTTAAACCCCAGAAGCTTCCATGAGGCTCCTAAAAACATCTAAATTTTGTCAGGTATTATCCGATGAGGAGTTGAGGGGGAACCAATGGCAAAACTCGGGGTGAAGAGGCAAAAGCCTAAGCGTTCAGAAGGATTACGAAGGAAGAAGACTCAATCCAAAAAGAAAGCTGACTTGTCTTCAAAAAAGTCGATCCAGTCCATGATGGATGAAAAGCGAAAGCGAAGTCATGCGCTTCGCCCCCGGGCTTTAAGAAAATGGGTTCATCGGGTTCAGTTTGACACGCTGAAGTGGTCCCTATTTTCGATCGGAACAGTGGGGTTGGTTTTAGGAGCAGTTTTTTTATCGCAACCTCCAAGAGGGAAAGACTCCCCAGACGCTCTGCCGAGTCCAGAGGCGCAACAGGCCCAGCTGATGCTTCCGTCGCAACCTCAGACTCAGGCACCCCAGGGGGTTGAGCCCATCACCCCTCCTCCTGCGTCGGCAGGTCCCAAAGGTCCTCAAGCAGGCAGTGACTCTGTCGCTCAGCCTGCCCCTGAGATTCAAAAGCAAAACTTGGGTCCTCTGGGAAAAGAGTTTCAATTGGCTCAAAAGTTACCCTTTGCCGAGCGGGTCAAGTTCTGGAGCTCCTTCATTGAGGGCAATTCAGAGAATCAGAAAAAAATTGCAGACCTTGCTGAAGGCTACAGTATTGAAGATGTTGCGCCATTAGTTCCTTCAAGCTTAGATTGTACCACTTACGTTGAGACCGTCGCCGCGCTCTCTCGAAGTGAACGGGAGCGGGACTTTGTTGGTAACCTCCTGTCGCTGCGATACAAGGATGGCAAATCAAACTACGCCTCACGAAATCACTTTCCTGAAGCCGATTGGATTCCCAATAACCAGAGATCAGGACTGCTCACGGACATCACCCAGCTCATTGCCAAAGAAGGCGGCCTGAAGATCCAAGTGGCCTCAAAAAAGGTGGATCGTGCCCAATGGCTTGTCCAAAACGCTAAAAAGCTCGGACATACTCGTGCATTGGCATCAGTGGAGACTCCCTCTGACGAGTCGAGTCCACAGATTTCCTCCGTTCCCTATATTGACTTAAAAAGCCTAAAAAAAGTGGCAAGCCGAATTCCTGATGGAACCATCATCAACCTAGTGCGCCGATCTCATCCTAAGCACCCGGTTCTCATCACCCATCAGGGGTTTTTGGTTAAGGAGAAAAACCAGTTGTTCTTCCGTCACGCCTCCAGCGGTGGGAGGATTCGAACCAACGAGTTTTTCTCCTACTTAAAGAGACGATCCCAGTCCTCTTGGCCTGTTCTCGGGGTTAACCTCAATCAGCTGAAAGACTCGAGCTCGGAGATCAACCGCTTGAGTGATGCAATGTAGTTCTGAAGAGCTTCAGGAGAGTCTTTTTTTCTCCACTTGAAGCTCGGTACAGATACTCCTTTCTTATCGACTCGGTAAGCAAAGGGTTTCGCTGGGGCCGCTTTGGGGGCTGGGTCCTTGCTGGAGGCAGGGGCTGGAATTTGTGGCAAAGTCTCCACCACTTCTTCTTTGCCGACTGCATCTTGAATCAGCTCGACTTGTTTGTCCGCAGGCAAGGTGAGTAACTGGCGAAGGAGAGCCCTGTTTTTTACCCCAGTGCGCAGGAGTTCCTGTTTGGTGGTTTCAGAGAGCCGAGTGAATCCAATGCACTCCGTGATTCGAGACTTTGGCTTTCCAAACGCCTTAGCAATCGCGTCATGACTGATGTAGGCTTTGGTTTCAAGAAGCGAAACGTAGCCTTCGCCTTCTTCGATTGGATGCAAATCCACCCGATCCAAGTTTTCTCGCAGTGCAATCTCATGCGTGGCCTTATCGTTGGTGGATAAGACTCGGGCGGGGATTCGATCCAGTTCCGCTGCTTTTGCTGCTCTGAGTCGACGCTCCCCGGCGATCACTTTGTATCGGTCTCCATCCTGGACAACTAGGATGGGCTGTAAAACCCCATGCTCTCGAATCGATTGGGATAGAGCTTGGATCTCAGCATCATCAAAATGCACTCGCACCTGAAGTTCGGATGCATCCACCTTTTCAATAGGGATAAAGTTGACTAAAAAAGTAGTGAGATTCTTGAGGTGAGAGTGGGTCGTCCCTGCTGTGGTCTTTGCCGTAGAGTAGAGCTGCTTTAAGTATCCACTCCCTTGTCGTGTTTTAATTCGACCTGCGTTTGGGTCATCTTTTTTGATGTCTTCCATGATTCGTTCCTTTCCATTAACTAAATAAGAGTTCTTCTGTGAGCATGCGAATGTCTTGAGCTGCGACCCCTTTGGTGTTCACATCCCAGACGGTGGTTCTTCGTTTGGTGGCCTCGTTGAGATCTGCGCTTTTATTGATCACCGCTTGAGTGCAGTGATCTGGAAACTGAGCTCGGAGTTCCCCTAAAACTTCCTGGCTAATGACTTCCCGATTATCGTACATATTAGGAACAATCTTCACTTCAAGCTGATGTCGAAATTCTCGCTCCAATCCCTCAATGGTGGCCATCACTAAAGACATTCCATGGAATGAGAGGGGGTTAGTCGCGCAAATCACATTAACGAGGTGGGAGGCAACCAGCATGGATCCATTGAGAATCGATGCTGCCGGATTCGTGTCCGCTACGATCAAGTCATAGTGGTCAACCACTCGAGCAATTGCTTCAGACAAGCGATACTCTCTCCGTGATTTATTATTGAGCGGTATCTCAATATTGCACAAACCCAAGTTGGCTGGAATGAGATCTAGCCCGGGGGCCACTGGCATGATCGCCTCTTCTAAGGGGAGATCATTAATCAGGACGTCATAGATGGTGGCTCTTTCATGTCCATCGAGAACATCCAAGTTCACCGTAAGGTGCCCTTGGCCATCTAGATCGATCGCTAAGACCTTAAGCCCCAGCATGGCAGCCTTCATTACATATTGAGCAGTCAGTGTCGATTTTCCCGTTCCGCCTTTCACATTGTAAAACATTTGCACTCGATGCTTAGGCAACGAGGCTAAACTGGACAAAGTGGAGAGGTCGCCATGGCGACCGTCACGAATGGCATGAAAATACCCCTGTAAACTCTCCAAAGGGATCATTTTGCGTTCTGAGTTGCCGAGTTTCTTTTTTACCGTTTTTAAAATTCCTTTTTCCTCTAGAATCGGGATTGCTGATTTATCAATGCCTGCGATCTTTGTGAATTCGCTGGCACTAAAGTGCATGTCTCGGAAAGAAGCCATTTTGAACCACCTCCATGGGTTGATTGATGATCGATACTCGAGATGGCTAAAATCTTATGCTTACATTGAAAAACTAGAAAGATTTTTTTATGGTCGCCATGGCGACCGATTAAAAATAGGAATAATGGAAGGATCGGTCAGTTTTTTTTCATCCCTTGATTCAAAGTTGGGGGTGGTTTTTCAATCAACATTTTTTTAAATAGGTAGACCTCAAGGGTCTCAAGGTGGATTCCAGCAGGATCTGATCATACCCTTTGTGAGCAAGGGGGAGCCTTGCCTCAGTTGGGAGCCTTTTTTCGATTCCTCCCTTAGCCGTAGGCTTCAACCATTCTGAAAGCAGGGAGAGAAGTTGATAGGAGTATTGGGAATAAATTCTATAAGTCATGATAGATAAGTCATTACTACAGGTCATTGTTACAGGTCATTGTTACAGGTCATTGTTACAGGTCATTGTTACAGGTCATTGTTACAGGTCATTAAATGAAAAGGATCATGAAATTCTATAAATCATGAAATTCTACGAATCAATCCATTGGTTATTAGTTCAAAGACTCAAGCTCTTGCGTTTTAAGCCACTTCCTCGAGCCTCATGAGAGAGGATAGGTCCATTTTTTTGAAGGTCGCCACGGCGACCGATTCAAAACCCACCCCTTTTCAACTAACTGCTTGCACTTTGGTACTTCAGAAGCGCCTTCTTCCATAAGAAACGATCAAGAATGAAGAAACCCCCAAGAACACTCACTAGCCCCACGTACTCCCCAGGCTGAAGACCAAAAAGAAGGGCCCGGGCCGGCACGCTCCCAATGAAGGCAAATGGTAGAATCGTCTTAATGAGATAGCCAATTGCCTTGGGATAAATCGTGTCGGGCTTCGTCGCAAATGCAAAGAACTGATAGTACATTCGGGAGATCGCCCAGCTTCTTTCTGTCCAAAACACTGAGATGGCAAATACGAAGCGCAATAAAACCGCTGACAGAAGACCAATGAGAAGCCAAAAACCCACCAGCAGCCAATGCCAGCCCCCTGCAAACCCAGCAGCCTCTGCAAATTCAAATGCAATGAAGAGCCCAAGTACGGCATTGAGCAGCGCCGTGAGATGAATGAATCGGGATAAAGCTAAAAACAAAGGATGCACAGGCTTGGTGAGCAAGATATCGAGGTCCCCGCGGTTCACCAGGTCCGAGAACACCCAGTAGTTTCGTTGAAAGAAAACCGTAAATAGGGCATCGGATGCAAAGAAAATCCCAAGGAAAAAATAAACCTGCGGCTTACTCCAGCCGGCAAGCGTGGGCACATTTGCATAAATCACCGAGAAGAGACTCGCCTCCACGGCCATCCAAATCAAATCCACCGTAACGGCCGTTAGAAAATTGGTTCGATAAACGGCCTCTCGAACAAAATTGTTTTTGATCTGAATCCGATAAATCCGTAAATAATGAAGGATCTTCATGGCCTCTAACCCCCTAGGCTCACATATCGTTTCATTCCCACACTCCAGCTCAAGCGAATAGCCGCCCAGCCCGCCAAAAGCCAGAGGAGGGATATCATTAGTTGACCAAAATAATCATCTAATGTGGCTTTGCCTAGGGCAAACTGAGTGGGCGCAAACACGTAGAGATAAAAAGGCGTGGTTTTCCAGATCCATTGGAGCGAAGGAGGAAAGAGATTGAGGGGAATCAGTTCTCCTGAGAGTAAATTCACGACCATGTTTTTCACCATGAGAACACTATGGGCCTCTTCCAAAAAAAATGCTGAGGTCGAAAGAGTGGCTCCAATCTGGTAATGAATGACATTTCCCAAGAATGCGAGGAGCATGGCTCCTAGAATTCGAGCAGGGGAGAGATTGAGAAAATAACTGGCGGCAACTCCCATCATTAAACAGAGAAAAGAAATAAAAATTCTGGGCGCTACTCCACGAATATAAATAAACTCCACCACACCCACCGGTCGGAGTAGATAATTGCTCAATTGGCCCGTGCGAATCAGCTCTTGAAGCTCAAAATCATGGTCCCCTCCGCGGATTTGGCTAAATAAAAGACTCATCCCCGTGTAAGTGACCAGATCAGCGTAATTCATGCCCCCCACTTCCTTGGCACCTCCCACCTCAAACAAGGCATACCAAAGCACACACTGAATGGCGGCCGGTACGAATGCCGAACCGAGAATTTCAAACAGGAATTCCCATCGATACGCCGTCGCATCTTGAAACCCATTTTTTAACGCCGCAAGTCGCCATTGAATATTCATACAAGTTCCCGCTTCGGTGGATTGATTTGAGCTTTTTCTTCAGAGTAGAGGTTTTGAATCACCTTCTCTAAGCTTTGCTCCTCAATTCCCATGTCCACAATCGTGAGTCGACTCATGACTTTCTGAAGAACACTCATGATTTGATCGTTTTTGATGTGAAAGTGGAACGTCGGTTGATGGGTCTGCTCGTCCTCCTGTTGATCCAATGCCCCCTCATGCACTTGAGTCAGAGCCCGCATCTCTTCGCATGAAATGGGTTCCAGGACCCGCATCTTGAGATGGCGCTCCTCATGACGCGTTAACCCTTGAGGCTTGCCATCATAGATCAGCGAGCCTGATTTGAGGATGAGGACGCGGGAGCAGAGCTTCTCAATGTCATCCATATTATGACTCGTTAAAATGATGGTGGACTTTTCCTTCTCATTAAAGACTTTCAGAAACTCTCTCAGTTTATGAGCGGCAAGTACGTCTAGCCCAATGGTGGGTTCATCGAGAAAAATCACCTTGGGCCAATGCAGGATCGCTCCAATGAGCTCCATCTTCATGCGCTCACCCAGGGAAAGGCGTCGAATCTGAGTGTTCAGATGGCGTTTAACATCCAAGAGTTCAGTCAGATGGTTCAAACGATCCTGATATAAAGAATCTGGGATCTCATAAATCGCCTTCAGAAGATCAAAGGCATCAATTGCCGGTAGATCCCACCAAAGTTGAGCCTTTTGCCCCATCACTAAAGCGATGGCCTTTCTAAAATCCAAACTCCGCTCAGACGGATCAGTACCTAACACCCGCACATGACCTGAACTGGGAGGGATGAGTCCTGAGAGAATTTTCAGCAGTGTCGTTTTTCCTGCTCCATTGGCCCCGATTAAGCCCACAAATGAGCCGGCCTCAATCTGAAAGCTCACCGACTGAAGTGCCTCGTGAACCGAATAGGTGGGGTTGAATAAGAGGTTGAAAGCGCCCTTGAGCCCTTCTTCCTTTTTACTGGACTTAAATGATCTACAAATATCTTTGACTTCGATGATCACATGAAACCTCTTTCTGTATTGGTCTTATCGGAAATGTCCATGATTTTCAAAAGCCTGTTAAGCCTCAGCGTTGAAAAGACGATGAGAAGTGGAGGACGAGACAGGTCTTCAACTATGCTGAATGACTTTCGTATAAAAAAATCTGCCCGTATTCTACTGCTCATAGGAGTGCTTGAGACAGCTTGCTCTTCGATTAAGATCAGCCTGCAAAGCACCCCAAATGAAGCAGAAGTCTATGTTGCACCCTTAGGCTCCAGTAAGCCCCAGCTCATTGGGCAGACCCCATTGACTTTAAGCTCGGCAGAACTGAGTCGTTCTAATATTGGGTCAGGTCCTTTGTATTTTGAGTTTAGAAAACCCGGTTACCTTCCTCTGCGAGCCATTGTCACGGACCCAAGCTTTGTCGACGTGCTCTTAAATGTTGATCTCCCCTTGGCAGGATCCCTTGAGGACCAAAGTCGGCTCAATTTGATGATTGATTCCATCTTTGAAAGCCAGAGACTGGCGAAACAAGGACGCCAAGCTGAAGCCCTGGCGATCCTGAAAGATGTTCAAAAAGAGGCCCCCTATCTTGCTGCTCCCTATGAAATCGAAGGGGGAATCTACTACCTTCAAAAGAAGTATAAAGACGCCTTGGATGCCTACTCTTCCGCCTCAAACAACAATCCAAAAAATCCGCAGGTCAATCGGATGAAAAATTTTCTGCGTCAATCTTTAGGCGTGGTTCAAAAGGATTCCGGCAATCGTGCTGCATCTGAGATCCCTTCCGCTGGTTTACCGTCAACAGGAGCAAATCCACCCGCAACTGGAATAACGCCCGCAACTGGAACAGCACCCGTAACTGGAACAGCACCCGTAACTGGAACAACGCCAGCAACTGGAACAACGCCCGTAACTGGGACAACGCCCGTAACTGGGACAACGCCCGTAACTGGGA
>JBMSSC010000036.1:0-21724 GCA_049424145.1 Bdellovibrionia bacterium | reverse complement strand
ACCCTGGACTACTCCTCCTCTCTCACCGGTTGAGAAGCAAGGCTGGGGTTCTCAATTCAAGCTCCTGGGAATCGACTTGATGAAATCCATGGCCGCTACCTTCTCCACAGGGATGCTATTTTTATTTGCCCTCTTCCCCGGCTTAAACCTTCTCGCCTTAGTCTTCAGCTCCCTTCTGATGACGTTTCAGTACCTCAGTTATCCACAAACTCGTCGAGGAGAAACCTTAAGCGACGGACTTCGTTTTCTTTGGAGGCACTTTTTACCCTGCTTGGGGTTAGGGATGACTTTAATTTTCTTATTCAGCATCCCTCTGCTCTCGAGCTTCACTCTTCCTCTGGCTGTGGTTTCAGGCACTTTGCTCTACGGAAACCAGCAAAGGCCTAAGGCTCAATCCCTTTAGCTCAAGCGGCAAACCTTTCCTATTGAGCGAACTCCTGAACTCTCCGAAGAGACTTTTGAACCCTGGAGGGGATTCACATGTTGGGAAGAGACTTGCCTGGAGGCGTCACCTTTTTCTTATCCGCATCGATTGCCGTGTTTCTGTCCTGGGCAACCTCTGGGTGCAGAATGGGAAACTTCCAACAAACTCGATCCCGCAGCTCAGGATCAGACTCCATTTCGGGGTACTACGCTACGAGCCCCGATACTTTAAAATTTTACGTCGCCACCACAACGGGGCTGATTGAAAAATCAGCCCCGCTTACTTTACTCCCCAGCGAAATGACTCAAGTGGTCACCAATCCCGTGGCTCTTATCCTCACTCAAGCTTCAACAGGGGCGGCTCGACTCATCAACCCCACGGGCCAAAGTTATTTGCCCATCTTTGTGAATTCCGATCAAACCTTAAGTTATGCAGGGAACTCAGAGCCTGCCCCTTTTTTTCTCGATCCGGCCTGCAAAAGCTCTCTTGAAATCGTAGAATGGGGTAAGGTGAACCCAAACCGGGACGCAAGCCTAGCCCCCTCCTCCCCGACGCTTGCCCTTTTAGGAACTCTCGAACTGACGGTGCAAGTGATGAAAACTTTAAGCGGCGAGTGCGAAGCAACGCTCCTTCAGCTCTCGGCATGCGCGCAGAGCGCCCAAAACTGTGGAGGAACAACTGAGGCGCAAAACCAAGAGCTTCATACTTGGGCCGAGGAACTCTTTGAGCCCTGGATACTCTCAGGCGCTCTCAGCCTCGCGGATCTCCCCCAAATGCATGCTTTTGCCTATGAGGTGACCTTTAAGCCGGAGTAGTTCGGATAACACGAGACTCTGAGAACACTCCCTGGGCTCCGGCAAAGGAGTCTTTTGCGGGCCGACACCAAAAGTCCTGACCCATCTCACCCCATCTCACCTAGGAGATCTCTCGGGCTTTGCGAACCCCGGCCTCTTGCTGGGATTCCCTTTTATCCCGGTCTTTCTCCTCCCAGGAGAAAGTTTCCTCTCAAACGAAGGTATGGTATACCCCTTCCATGCGACTTTCAAAACGAGTTCTTCTAGCCACTACCAATCGTCATAAATTTGAGGAATTTCAGGCCTTACTTCGGCCTTATCCTGAGGTTCAGCTGGTTGCTGCAGAGGCCTTGGTTCGCAACCCTGGCCAACTCCAAAACGTAGAAAAGCACTCAACCTACCTGGAGAACGCCATTGCCAAAGCACGTCTGGCCAATCAATGCAGTCACTACCCGTCCTTAGCCGATGACTCCGGCTTGGAAGTGATGGCTTTAGAGGGGCGCCCGGGCGTTAAAAGCCACAGATATGCTCCGGCCAAGCCTTTTAAGTCGCAAGACGAAGCCAACGTGGATCTCCTCCTCTCGGAGTTAAAAAATGCCTCCTCTCGCCAAGCTCGGTTTGTCTGCACCGTTGCCCTCGTAGTTGAAGGCATCTTAATTCATGCTCAAGGCATCCTCGATGGCCAAATTGCAACCGCACCTCGTGGACTCCATGGCTTTGGATACGACCCCATCTTCATTCCCAACGGCAGCGATAAGACCCTAGCGGAAATGACCGATGAGGAGAAAAATAAGATCTCCCATCGCAAGCACGCTTTGGAGAATTTAATGGCGCAGGTCAAATCCCACGGCATCATCCTAGCTAAACCCTAGGGCAAGGGATCACAACCGCCCCGCTCTGTGTCAGGCCAGAAAACTGAGAATCGAGCCTCCAGGAGCTCTTTGACTTAATCGCTTGAGGTTTTTGAGGACCAGGAGGCTTGGTAGTACAGCCACTTGAAGTACTCAAGTAAGGTCACTCGAATCCCTAAGGCGCGTTGACTCCAATGGGCTTGCGTAAAGGGCTCCTGCGACACGGAATAGGTCTCAATCTCCAAGGGCATTTGTCCTTCTTGAAAGATTTGCCGCAAAAGAAACTGAGCGCGCCTCATATGGTAGCTTGAAGTCAGCAGGATGATTCGCTTCCACTGCCGTTCGTTTGCCGTTTGAAGCAACCACCGAGCGTTGGCATCCGTATTCGTGCTATCTTTTTCAATCATGACATCTTCGGGCTGAATCACTCCAAGCACAGACGGATTCATCTGCCGCGAAACTTGATTCCAGTTTGCCTGGTGCCCAAGACCTGCAAAATAAAGGGTAGGAATTTTAAATTGGGAACCGGGGGGTTGATCCAACGCCTGATCCAAGTAGCGATACCAAAGATCCCCTGCAGCTGTGATCCGTCCGCGCCCCCCGGCCAAGCACACGATGGCGTCCACTTCGGGCAAAGGATCCGCGCCAATGGTATCTGAGTAGTGATAAATCTCCCCAGCAAGAAATAAGGCCGATAATAGCACCACCGTCGCACTTCCTGCTCCCAGAAGCCCCCACAGCAGCCCAGGAGTGAGCCTAATTTTTAGCCAAATTTGAGTCCAAATGGTCTTTTGACGAGATTTTTTCATCACTTGACTCCATTGGTACCACGTCTTTTCTTTCTTGCAAAAGCTAAAGGATTTGGCTAAGGTCGACCCCTCGCAAGTAAGGAAGGATAGATTTATGGCTCGTTTTTGTGACTATTGTGATAAGGGACCAACAACTGGAAATTTAGTGTCGCATTCCAACATTAAAACAAGAACGCGCTGGCTGCCGAATCTGCACCGCATGAAGGCGTTCATCAACGGAGCTACTCGCACAGTTCGTGTTTGCACTCGTTGCATTCGCTCCGGTGCGATCACCAAGCCTGTTAAGCGCACCTGGAAGCCTGAAGCCACGAAGTCGGCCTAACTCTCCATTGGCTCCAGACGGCATGGAGAACTCCACCGTCTGAACAGCGTTGTTCTCGATCCAATCTGAATTTTTTAAGATTGCTTGGGTTCGAAAGAAAAAACTACTTTCCCACCCAAGCAATCACTTCTACTTCCACTAAAACATCCTTAGGAAGCCTGGCCACCTCCACTGTTGAACGAGCAGGGGGCTGGTGATTCAAATAACTGCCATAAATTTCATTCACTTTTGGAAAGTCATTCATGGACTTCAGAAAGATCGTCGTCTTTACCACGGACTCAAACGAGCACCCAGCCGCTTCCAAAACGTGCTTGACGTTCTCCATGACCTGTTTCGTTTGAGCCTCAATCTCAGGGGAGACCACACGACCCGTTTTCGGATCAAGTGCAATCTGCCCTGAGCAAAAGACAAACCCCCCAGCCTGAACCGCTTGGCTATAAGGCCCAATCGGCTCAGGAGCCAGGGAAGTCAGAATCACTTTCTTAGGCTTGGACATTTTTTCCTTCCTTCCTTAAGTGAATCTCCATCGCCGTAATAGCGGCCATATTCACAATCTCGTTCACATCCGAATTCTGCTGCAGAACAAAGACAGGCTTATTCATCCCCACAAGGATCGGACCAATGGCCTCGGCCGAACCCAGTTTCGAGAGGAGTTTATAAGCAATGTTACCGGATTGAAGATCAGGGAAGATCAAGATATTGGCATCTCCCGCCACTTGATTAAAGGGGAAGCTTTCTTCAGAGATCTCAGGCTTCAAGGCCGTATCAGCCTGCATTTCACCATCAATGATCAGGGAGGGTTGGCGCTGCTTGACGATCTCCACCGCTTGATTCACCTTTCTGGCTAACTCATGATTCGTCGACCCAAAATTTGAAAACGACAGCATGGCCACCTTAGGCTCTTGAACCATGAACTGACTGGCGAGGCTGGCCGTTTGAATTGCGATATCGGCTAACTCCTCAGCCGATGGCTGAATGTTGACCGTGGTATCGGCAAACCAAAGCACTCGGCCCTTAAAAATCATCATATAAATCCCAGCCAACCGCGATCCAGGCTTGACTCCAATGACTTGAATTGCGGGCCTGAGCGTTTCTGGGTAACTTTGGGCAATCCCATTGAGGAGCCCATCGGCATGCCCCATCTGCACCATCATGGCCCCAAAGTAGTTGTTCTGCTTCATGAAGGTCTGAGCCATGGCCAGGGTGACGCCTTTTCTTTTGCGGGCCTCAAAAAACCGCTGAGCGTATTCATTGAAGTGCTCACTGGTGGAGGGGCGCACAATCTTCACTCCCCGAAGCTCGCCCGTGAGTTCATGTTCGGCTAAGATTTTTTGAATCTTCTGCTCCGCTCCCAGCAAGATCGGCTCAGCAATCCCTTCTTCCCTCATCATGATGGCAGCACGAAGGATCTTAAGATTCTCCCCTTCTGGAAGCACAATGGTGGCCTTTGAGCGAGTGGAATGAACACCCGTCTTCACCCGGTTTTTAATCCCGCGCATGATCGTATAGGTTGAGCCCAATAAACGCTCTAAGCTCTCTCGGTACTCATCCAGATCAATTCGTTTTCTGGCCACCCCCGATTGCATGGCCGCCTCAGCCACGGCCGGAGCCACCCAAAGCAAGGCCCTGCGATCAAAGGGCTTAGGAATCAGGTAGTCTCGTCCAAAACGAAACTTCTGCCCACCATAAGCACGCGAGACACTCTCCGGCACATCCTGCTTGGCCAATTGAGCCAACGCCCGAACAGCGGCCATCTTCATTTCTTCATTGATTGCTGTCGCCATCGTGTCCAAGGCCCCTCGAAAAATAAACGGGAACCCAAGCACGTTGTTCACTTGATTCGGATAATCCGAGCGGCCCGTAGCCATCAAGGCATCTGGCCTCACCTTTAAAACCTCTTCAGGCAAGACTTCGGGATCCGGATTGGCCATCGCAAAGATGATGGGATCTTTTGCCATCGTCTTCACCATGTCCACGGTGATGCCATCTTTCACCGAAACCCCGACAAAAGCATCCGCCCCCTCTAAGGCCTGAGCAATGGTCCTTAAATTCGTCTCCACGGCAAAGCGCTCTTTATAAGGGTTCATCCCCTCTTTGCGGCCTCGATAAATGACCCCTTTGGAGTCCGCCATGAGAATATTCTCTTTACGAACCCCTAGGCTTAAGTACAAGTGAGCGCAGGCAATCGCCGCAGCCCCCCCGCCGCAAAACACAACGCGAACCTTTTTGATGTCTTTTCCCACGATCTCTAAGGCATTTAAAAAGGCAGCCCCACTGATCACTGCAGTTCCATGCTGATCATCATGAAAGACCGGAATTTTAAGGCGCTTCTTGAGTTCCTCTTCAATGTAAAAGCACTCCGGAGCCTTAATATCCTCGAGGTTAATCCCCCCAAAAGTGGGCTCAAGCATCTCACAGGCTCGCACGACGTCCTCGGGACTCTTGGCGTTCAACTCAATGTCAAAAACATCAATATCCGCAAACTTTTTGAATAAAACCCCTTTGCCTTCCATCACGGGCTTAGCCGCTGACGGCCCAATATCGCCTAACCCTAAAACAGCCGTTCCATTGGAGAGGACCGCAACCAGATTCCCTTTGGCCGTGTACTCGTAGCTGAGCTCCTCTTTCTCTGCAATCATTCGACAGGGTTCAGCCACGCCTGGAGAGTAAGCCAAGGAGAGATCCTGCTGAGTGGAGACTGGCTTAGAAGGGATCACCTCGATTTTTCCTTTACGACCCCGGGCATGATATTCCAACGACTGCTTGTATAGATCCATAGACCGAACAAACTACACCCGAACCAAAGGCAGACGCAAGAGTCCGTTTTAAATTACCGAATGAAGTGGAAGCCTCCTGCCCAATGGACTCAAACTTTTAAACAGGAGGATGAGGATTCCAAGAGAGGAAGCCCGCGTTTGAGGCATCGAAAACTCAAACCCTTTCATTCTGAAACCCACCGGGCTGATCACCCGACCTCTCAAGCTTTGGATCCCCCCCCTGGACCTTCTCCTGCCTCCATTAATATTTGGACGAACAAAAAAGTTATGGCAACCTACCCTCATGCCCCAAACCATCACCTCCAGGTCGCGTCTCGTCGGGATTTTAAGTGGCCTGGCTTTTTTTTCCCTTCATTCAACGGCTCGTGCCGATTTCACGCTTCACTTTTGGGAAGACCAGTTTCCAACCTCCAAAGCTCAACTGAGTTTCACATCTCATACCTACACGACCCAATCCAACTTCGATCACGCAGGCTCCGTTTTTAGGTTCCAGGAACTAAGAAACTACGCTCGAGCTCAAGGCGATCTCAGCCTCAGCTATCAATGGAGTCGATCGTTTGGGTTTTTTGGCCGAGCTTCTTTGGCCTACATCAACCAAGACAGCGATTCCATCAGTGGGATGAACTATGGCCTGGCCGATCAAAGCGCAGGCTTAAGCTGGCGCCTCATCGGCACTCGTCCTCAATCCGATTTCATCTTGGATTTTCAAGCTCAGGTGGACTTTCCAGGATACATAAATAAAAACTCGCTTTCGAGTTCAAAACCCTACCTGGGCGATGAGTCCATTGACATCACCTCTGGCGTGTTCTCTCACTGGAGCCTCACGGAGAACTCTCACCTCAAACTCAGTGCAACTCTGGGCGCAGGCTACACCTACCGAACTGCAGGCTATTCCTCAGCTCTTCCTTTTTCCGTCCTTCTTAAGCTTCACCCTCAAAACCATGGATTTCTCTCTGAATTGGGGGTCTCAGGCTTTTTCTCTCTCAGGACGGACAGCTCAAGCACAAGCGGCAGCGTTCACTCCAGCTTACCCTTAGGGGGAACGTACGTCGTGGGAGGCCAAAACGCATCCCTACTGAATTTGATGGCTCGCCTAGGCTACCGTTTTAGCCCCAGAGCCCAAGTTCTGGCGTTTTTCACCCCAAGCCTTTGGGGTCAGAACGCTCCCAATGGGATACTCGCCGGCTTAACTCTGCAATTCCGCCTGGGTGAAACCGTGCTGAGCAGAAATGAGCAGATCGAAGAGGATCGTCAAGACGACCCCCCCGCCCCCGAGGACACCCTAGGAGCGCGATTTCAAACCTATTCCATGGAAGCTACTATATTAAAAATAAATAGTAGATTAAATCTTGTCAAAATCAATAAAGGCAGTCAAGATGGAATAAAGGTAAATGACGTTTTCGATATTTTTAACGCAAAAATGACGGAAAAAGCCAAAGAAATCATTGCCCAAGCCCGCGTCACTCATATCAAAGCAGAAGAAGCTGCTCTTGAAATCGTGGAGTATTACCAAGACACACCTGTTGAAGAAGGACTCATTGTTCGGCGCTTGATTCCCTAAATTTTCAATGGATTAGGACGTTTTGAAGGAGGAAGAATGAAAATCGATCTAAAAAAATGGATGACCCTAAGAACCATCCCTCTTTTCACAGGCCTTCTTCTTCTGGGGCACACACCAAGCTATGCGGCTAAATTTGCCAATCAGTTCACCGAGTTTGAACTTCCTCCTCAGTGGCAATGCAATCTTGAGGGCGCAGAATGGGTTTGCCAAAGCACTAATGAGAGCAAGAAAAAAGAAGCCATCATCGTTCTTGCTGCAAAACTCAAGGGCGATCAAGACAGTTTAGATCAGTACCTCAATTACTTACAAAGTGCTAAAAACTTCACCAGCGTCCAAGGCAAGCCAGTGAAATCGGATCCCAAGTACGCAAAAACCATCAACCTAAACTCACAGCCCTGGGTGGATTCTCTTCACCTGGAATCTGAAATCCCTGGTTTTTACACTCGCTACTTAGCCACCGTCAAACAGGACATTGGCATCCTAGTGACCTACTCCATCAGTAAGGCCAAATACCAGGACTACTTAAATGACTTTGAGAACATGGTGAAAACCTTAAAGGCCTTCCGAAAAACTGGCGGCATCAACGTCGGAGCCCAATCTGGAAACCTCTTTCAAAACACCCAGATCCCTACCACTCTCAGCGGTGACTCCATCTTCCCCGGAACCCAAATTCAAGGCGGTGCTCCTGCTCAAGAGATCGCTCAGCCTCAGCCTAAGCCCAAAGATAGCCTCCCTCTGCCCTTGCCCGTGTTTATCCTCATAGTCCTGGGAGTAGGAGTTCTCTTGGTGATCAAGAAGAAACAAAATTAATCCCGTGTTCTCCTTTCAGCAGGGATGGAGTGTCACCCTCACTCTGTCCCTCAGTTTTTTAGGAATCCTCTTTCACGCCTGTGTGGAAAACCGCCCCGTGGAACGACTCCAGAGCCCTCCAACGCAGTTTTCCATGCAGACGGAGGCCTTTTGGCGAGCCCAAGTGGAGGTGCTTCACCGGGAGTTCCAAAATGAGCATCAGCAAATCACGGCGCTTTTCTTGGAGTTAAAAAAAAAGAAGCTCATTAACGAAGAGATCTCCCAGCCCAAAAAAGCAGAGACGGCACTGGAGGGTACCTACGGGGAGCTCCCTGAGATCTTCGTCGATCAAGGCCATGGGGCCATTTTTCCTCTCCCCATTAATCGACCCCAACGCTTCTCCTCGTTTCAAAACTTAAGGACGTTAAAACAGCTTCTAAAAAACGCTCGTGAACTCAAAAAAAAACTCCTTCAAACTCAACACCCCGAAGCACTCCTGGAACAGTGGAACCCCCTCAGCCTTCAGTCCATTCAACTCTCTCAATCCGTCCGCTACCTGGATCAGTGGATCCCTCTTTTAAAACCCAAGCGCGCCTCTCTAAAAAGCTTCATTCTATCCCTCTTTCAAAAAGACTCTGAGTCCCCTACCGATCTCACTCGATATTTTTTTCAAAGCAAGGAGGATTCCAACCCTTCTCAAAAAAACCTCTTAAAGCCCCGCAGAGTCCTTCACCGAAGCTTTCTACCTGAGAATCTAAACGACACCCCAGCTGGGATCATCTCCATTCCCATCGCCACTGACATTCAAAACAAAAGATTTTTAAAGGAATTTGAAGGTGCCGTGGACACGCATTGGAATGGCTCCTCCTGGGCCAAGCACCATCAGGTGAGCTTTCACATTCAATGGACGTTTGTGAAAAAGAACGCCTCGTTTGCTCAGAAAAAAGAAGACTTAAAAGTCCACCTCAAAAAATTCCCTGCACACCACCTGATTCTCACTTCAGGAGCTCCCATCACCCATGTCTCAAACGATGCTCTGATTCTAGGGCCAGGAAAAACGACACCGAGAACGCTTGCTCATGAGTTTGGACACCTCCTAGGCTTTAATGATTGCTACTTAAGAACATTAACCAGCCAAGGACTCTTTGGCTTAGCCATCTTAGAATGGGATAACCCGATTTATCCTGATGATCTCATGTGTGATAACACCCTAGGCGAACCCCGAGTCGAAGTCTGGTAGGACGAATCAGAAAAATCGGCTCTTATTTTTTATCTTGATCACTAATTAAAAATTCTCATTGATGGGTTCTTCTCCAGGGCTCGCTCTGTGAACGACCCAGTTGGGTTAGATTCGAGCAAGAAGCGACCAAAAACAAGCGCCGGCAGAACTTGAGCAGGGTTTTCTTTAACAGGACAGAACTCCTCTCGCCTGACTCAAGACGCCGAAGGTATAGTCACTGATCCCTCCAAACCAACACAAGAGGATCCAATTTTTCTCTCCCACATTTCGATGGCCATTGAGACATAGGCCTTTTCATCACCCGGCGCTAGAGCACAGGAGTTCCATAGCCCCACTGAGTAAAACTCCCCCACGACCAGAAGTGAATCCGGCAGACTCAGCTACCCTTTTTAAGCCAAAATTTCCAGCTTGAGGGGACCTTAGCCCAGTTGCGTTGACTTCCGAATAAACTTCTTGGGTCGATCAATCTGAAACTGAGAGGTGATTGCCGAATGAGGCTTAGGGCCTAAGGCCAAAATACTTCTCTGATCCTCTTGAAACAGCTGATTGGCAACTCGAGAGAGGTCCTCCGGAGTGACCTGATCAATTTGTCGACAGACTTCATCCAAGGTCACCGCTTTATTCAAGAACAAGTCATTCTTCGCAATACTCGACATGCGGGACTCCACACTATCAGCAGACAGAAGAATCGTGCCTTTTAAGTTATCTTGAATCATTTTTAGCTCTTTTTTAGGCAATGGTTTTTTCTTAATCTGAGCGATGCACTTTTCAATCAGTTTGAGGCAAAGAGGGACTTGCTGCATCCCGGTTGCCGCGTAAATGGAGAACACACCAGAATCCACAAATGGGGAAAGACTCGAGTAGACCGTATAAGCAAGCCCATTTTTCTCACGGATCTCCTGAAACAAGCTCGAGCTCATTCCTCCCCCCAAATAAACATTCAGCAAAAACGCAGCAAAGCGGTCTTTGGAACCATAATGAATCCCAGGAACTCCCCAAATTAAGTGGACCTGCTCCGTATCCCGCTCCACCCACCAGAGTTTTTGCTTCTTCGAAGTGAACATAAAGGGAGGATTGTCCTCAATCCCATCTCTTTTTCGGATGAGAGATTGACGTCCAGGCCAACTCTCCTTCTTCAGAGGCTCAATGGACTTCAGCACAGCATCATGTGAAAGATCCCCCGCTGCTGCAATCACCAGTTGGTCCGGACGGTAGTGCTTTAAGAAAAAATCAACCAGATCCTGCCTCTTCATTTGAGCAATGCTCTCGGTGGACCCTAAAATGGGACGGCCCAATCCCTGATTCGGGTAGACGAGTTCGTAAAAAATATCGTACGCCAGCTCCTCAGGAGACTCCTCCACCATCGAGATCTCCTGCAAAATCACCTTGCGCTCCCGCTCAAATTCTTCTTCTTTAAAAGTCGAGTGCAGCAAAATGTCGCTTAAGATATCCAGACCCAGTCGATAATCCTTTTGCAGCATCAGCAAGTGAAAACACGTATGCTCACGAGCCGTAAATGCATTGAACTCACCTCCCACTTGATCCACTTGACGGGCAATATCCAGAGCAGAGCGTTTTTGCGTCCCTTTAAACAGCATATGCTCCAGAAAATGAGAAACACCAGCCACCTTGGGGGATTCGTGACGAGTTCCAATTTTAACCCAAACCCCTAAGGAGAGGCTCTTAAAACCCTCCAATCGCTCGGAGACCACCGTAAGTCCATTGGAGAGAACTGTTTTTTTAAAACCCGGATTCGTTTTTTTTACGAGAACTGCACGAGATTTTCTTGGGGGCATCGTCTTTGATTTCCTCTTCTGGGTTGTTGGTCTTTCTTTTATGCCTGAAGCTCGGTATGCAACACCAAGTTCTTTTTTTCATGGATCAGTAAAGCGGCGGAGATACCCGCTGGAGCGATTCCTCCTGCGATTGGAAGACCCATTTTCCAAGCGCGACTTGAGTCCCTCCCTTAAATAGTATAGAAAATCCAGGAATTCTATGAAGCAAAAAACTAAGCCTCCTGCTCTGACCTCCCGATCTGCGACTCTGATGCCCAAAAAAAAGGCTTCATCGACCCCGGCAGATCCCCTTCTAGATGAAACAACCCCCTCCCTCAACGAGGATTCCGAGGAACCGGAAGACTCCATGGAAGGAGATGAGCCCTCCGAAGCAGAGCTTCCGACTCACCTGCCTGCCCTCTCCCCCTCGTTTCCGATCGAAAGCGACTCCTTGGAGAGCACCGCCATTACGCCTCAGGACCCTCTCAAGCGGTACCTGGAGGAGATTCGACGCTACCCTCTTTTAGAACCGGGCGAAGAAAACGCCCTAGTGATTCGAATGCGAGACCAAGGAGACGTCTCTGCCGCTCGGGCTTTAGTCTCAGCCAACCTCAGGCTTGTGGTGAAAATCGCCTTCGAATACCGAACAATCTACTCCAATCTCATGGATTTGATCCAAGAAGGAAACATCGGACTCATGAAAGCCGTCTCTAAGTACGACCCCACCAAGGGGGCACGCTTAGGATATTATGCGTCTTGGTGGATTCGCTCCTATATCCTCAAGTATTTATTGGATAATTTTAGACTCGTGAAGATCGGAACCACGCAGGCCCAAAAAAAGCTCTTTTACCACCTCATGCGAGAAAAGGAACGACTCGAAGCGCAGGGTTTGCTTGCAGGACCGGGACTTCTGGCGGAAAAACTGAATGTCCGCGAAAAAGACATCATTGAAATGGAGCAACGCCTCTCCGGGCAAGGAGCCGAACTCTCTTTAGATGCCCCGGTGGATCCGAACGCAACCCGCTCCGTCTCCCATCAGGACTTCTTAGCCTCCGAGGGTGAATCGGCCGATGAAACCCTCGCCAAGCAGGAGCTTTTAAAAATTCTCGAGCAGAACCTGCCTGAATTTAAAAAGACGCTCAATGACAAGGAGCGCAAAATCTTAGAACAACGCCTTTTGGCCGAGGAACCCCAGACGCTTCAAGAACTGGCTGACCTCTATGGATTAACGCGGGAGCGCGCTCGGCAAATTGAAGTGAAAGTCATTGAGAAACTCAGGGACTTTCTCGGCTCAACCCTCTTCGATCAGCAACCGCAGAAGCCGTAAAATGGACCCCAAGCCCCCTTTTGGGCAGGAGCAAGGATTCTCCTCTTCAGGTACCCCATGGAACAGAGTTTACTCTTTACAAAAACCTGAGGCGTGTGCTAGTGAGCATAGCCAAATAAATAGTGTAAAAATAGATTAACACAGTTCATAGGTAAAACGATCATGACAGGAAAAACAGCAGTAAAAGAGAAGAAAAGCGCCATCATTAAAAAACACGCACGAACCGGCGCTGACACGGGCTCATCTGAAGTGCAAGTAGCTCTTCTTACCACCCACATTAACGAACTCAACGAACACTTTAAGACTCACCCTAAAGACCACCACTCCAAGCGAGGTCTCCTTAAGATGGTTGGCCAACGCCGCCGCCTCCTCAACTACCTGAAGTCTTCGGACGAAAAGCGTTATTTTCAGCTCATTCAAACCCTCGAGCTGAGAAAATAAATTCTTTCCCGTTTCCAATTCACTCATCTCAAAGAGATGAATGAATCAGAGTTTCAATCTAAGTCTCGATTCATGAGATCGATCGGACTCTCGTTCCGTTTTGGAACTGAAAACAGGAATTTCCCTCCATCTCAAGAGATGGAGGAATCCCAAAGACTTTACCCCCATTTGCGGGGAGCCCAGAGGAGGGTATGACTATGATTCATCGTGTTTCATGTGAGATGGGGGGCAAGACGCTCACCATCGAAACGGGGAAACTAGCAAAACAAGCCGACGGTTCCGTATTCGTCAGCTATGGCGACACTCGGGTCCTGGTGACCGTTTGCTCCAGCTCAGAGGCTCGCGAAGGGGCTGATTTCTTCCCCTTAACCGTTGAGTTTGCTGAGAAGTTTTATGCTGCAGGGAAAATTCCTGGCAGCTTCCATAAACGAGAGGGGCGACCCACTCAAGAAGCGACGTTATCGGCTCGCATGATTGACCGTCCGATTCGTCCTCTTTTTCCAGAAGGGTACTTTTTTGACACTCAAATCGTAGCCACCGTCTTGTCCGTGGACCCCTCAGCAGATGTGGATGTCGCGGCAGCGGTTGGAGCCTCTGCAGCCTTACACATCTCCGATATCCCTTTTAATGGTCCAACGGCAGCCTGCCGAGTGGGCCGTATCCAAGGGCAGTATGTGATCAATCCGACCTGGAATCAAATTGACTCCGGGGAAACGGATATGGAAATCCTCATTGCAGGAACCAAAAACGCCATTATGATGGTCGAAGGCGGAGCGCGCGAAGTTCCTGAAGATCAAGTTCTTGAAGCCATCTTAAAAGGCCACGAGGAGATTAAAAAAGTCGTCTCCGTGATTGAAGAGCTTCGAAAGTTGTGCGGAAGAGAAAAGCGAAAATTCACTCCCGTCGCACTGAATTCAACGATCAAATCTCAAGTGGAAGCCTTGGCGCAACCCTTACTCACCCAGGCACTGAGAACCAAAGAAAAGCAGCTGCGCTATGAGCGCGTTGCTGAGGCTAAAAAGAAGGCCTTAGCCGACCTCGTTCCTGCTTCTTTAAGCGAAACGAAGCCTGAGGAAGCCAAGAAACTGGAATCGGACGTCAAATCCGCTTTTGAGTTGTTGCAGTACAATCTGATGCGCGAAATGATTTTGTCCGAGAAGGTCCGAATCGATGGCCGAGATACAAAAACTGTACGCCCCATCGCTGTTGAAGTGGGACTTCTCCCCAGAACTCATGGCAGCTCATTATTCACCCGAGGTGAGACGCAGGTCCTCTCCGTGGTGACCTTAGGAACCTCCGAAGACGAGCAAATCGTGGATACGATGTTCCAAAACTCCATGAGAAAATTCATGCTTCACTACAACTTCCCTCCCTTCAGCGTCGGCGAAACCGGTCGCATGGGTGGACAAAGCAGGCGAGAAATTGGCCATGGCGCTCTTGCAGAACGCTCGATCAAAGCCATGATGCCCGCCTATGAGAAGTTCCCCTACACCGTCCGAATCGTTTGCGAAACACTGGAAAGCAATGGATCCTCTTCCATGGGTTCCGTCTGTAGCGCTTCCATGGCGTTAATGAATGCAGGTGTGCCCTTCTCAAAAGCTGTAGCCGGTATTGCTATGGGCCTGATTAAGGAAAAAGAGCGCGTCGCTATTTTAACTGACATCTTAGGGGATGAAGATCACTTAGGTGACATGGATTTTAAAGTGGCTGGAACCAAAGATGGCGTGACCGGCATTCAGATGGTTATTAAGATTGAAGGTGTCGATGAATCCATCATGCGTCAAGCTTTAGCTCAAGCTCGTGAAGGACGACTCCACATCTTAAATGAAATGGCAAAAGCCATTGAAACCCCCAGCCATGAAATGTCCCAATTTGCTCCTCGAATTACCACCATCACGGTTCCAACGGATAAAATCCGAGAAGTGATCGGATCGGGCGGCAAGGTGATTAAAGAAATCATCGCTCAAACAGGATGTAAGATCGACATCAACGACGATGGAAAAATCAACATCGCATCCAACGATGGCGTGGCTTCTCAAAAGGCCATTCAGATGATTCAAGCCATCGTGGCCGAAGTGGAAGTAGGCAAAGTCTACAAAGGTCTCGTGAAGAAGATCGTCGACTTTGGCGCTTTCATTGGAGTCCTCCCCAATCAAGATGGCTTACTGCACATTTCAGAAATCGCTCATGAGCGAGTTCACAACGTCTTAGACTTCTTCAAAGAAGGCGATGAAGTTGAAGTGAAGGTCATTGAAGTGGATAAGGCTGGAAAAATCCGCTTATCGCGTAAGGTCCTTTTGCCTGCTCCTGAAGGGGCCGCAGCCCGAGGACCTCGAGGAGACTCAGACGGAGGAAGACCCAGCTCTTCTCACCGAGGAGGCCCACGAAGCGGTGGAGGCCCAAGACCTCCAAGCGGCAAGGTGACTCGGCCCGAAGAAGGCGGCGGATCCTCGCATTCCGGATAAAGACCGCTTCAACCCATGAAGTCAAAAGAGCCGGGTGAGTCCCCTAGACGACCCGGCTCTTTTTTTTCTCACTACAGCAAGTTCCAGTTCAGCATTAATCCAAAGGTTGTCGTACTCAGACTCAGCTTTCCCGTCGTATTGAGCGTCAAATAGGGATTCAGCATGAGACTCGGACTCAAATTCCAAGTCACTCCGGGCTCAAGATCCGTTCCACCCGAGGTGAGCTCACCCACCGGGTCTCCAAAAAGATGACTCAGGCGAACCTCATAAAGGAGAGACAGCATCAGCGTCGGACTGACGGCGTAATGAATATGAGGTGCAACGTAAAGCTCGAGATCATAGCCAACCCCATACTTTCCAAAAACATTACTTTTTTCCGACCCATAAACACCCAGAACCCAACCTGTTTCCGCAAACTCATAGGAGAGCCCCTGAACTGACTGGAGCGCAAAAAGTAAATCACTTTCTCTTGAGGATGGCGTCATCCCAAAGTGGGTCCTTAAATCTCCATACAAGTTCCACCCCCCCTCTCGCCACAAGGATGAATCTGAGACCTTAACGAAGGGGTCTTGTAAAGCTACCTTGGTGTTTGAATAGGGCTCCATCGTCCAAAATGCTGTTCCAGAAACAGCGACTTCCGGGGAGAGCTGATAGCCCAGACTTAAGAAGTTTCTCAAGCCCACTGTTCGATTTGGATCAGGCCTCCCATCGGCATTCGGAAGATGCGACGTCGGGTTTTTAAACGAAGGTCCGTAAAAAATTGAGAAGAGATCCACGCTCAATCGCTTCCCCTCAGGCACCTGCGTGTCAAGTCCGACCCCCTCAGCCGTTCTCAACGCAGACTCTTCGGCTCTGCACGTCGGCATGTCCAGAAGAACAAAAAGTAGCCAAATCAGGACCATAACCCCCCCTGATCTTTGAGGAAAAGCAAACCCCTTGCCACTTTAATCGTCTGGTTTCTTTGATCTAGAAATTTAAAATAATTAAGATATACTAAAAGAGTGGCAAAACCCAATTTGTCCCAATGGTACGTTCAGAACGGAAAAGACCTCCAAGGGCCCTTTTCAACGGATGAAGTCATTCAACTCCATGCCCAAGGGCAACTCGATGGCTCATCGCCCCTGTCCACAGAAACTGAGAAGAGCCCCTACAAGACCGTTCATGATTTGGTTCAAGGCACCAAAGACCCCACCTATTTTTTGTTCAACGCGCATCAATTTGCAAAATCCCTCTCGCGCACATTAAGAAAAGAGCTGACGCCATCGAAGATCAAATACCATCCCAAAAAAAAGCGGCTCATGGCTGTCATCTCCCTCACTCTTCTTCTCATCATGGGTCTGATCCTCATCACCGTTCAAGCCTTGCAGGAGCAATCCCTGCCCGATATCCTGAAACGATTTCAAGCCACTCAAGAATCCAAGGCTCAACTCCAGCAGCCCCCCTCTGCTTCGAATCCTCAGGATGACGCCACGAACTCTTCAGAACCTCCTGCCGCTTCGCCATCTGAGGGCCTGCTCCGCCCCATGGGTCAACCGATCAACCCCTCCAATCGCCCCGTTCCACAGCAACGCCCTGCTCCTGAGATGGACCCACCGCGACCAGACGACCCACCCCCTCCCCCCGAGCAGGACAATGATCCTGGGGCGCAGCAGCCCCTTTCTGGATCGGACCCTCAGGACCCATCTGGAGCGAACGTGCCATCCCCATCGGACGCTCAGAACTATGGAATGCCCCCGTCCGCAACCGATTCCCCTCCCTTGGACTCCCCCCCTGCTGACGGATCCCAAAATCCGTCGCCTTAGCCTGAAATCGACAGAAAGCGGAGGATAGCACCCCACATCCATTGCGCTGAATTGCTTGACGTGTCTGCAAAGCTCAGCTAACGAAGTTGGATCGGCATGGCAAAAACACGATCTGGCATTTTAGTGAGTTTTGAGGGAACCGAAGGATCAGGCAAATCCACCTTGATCCGAGAAGTGGCTTGTCTGCTGGATCAGCAGAGCGTGGCTTGGATTCAAACCCGAGAGCCTGGAGGAAATCCATTGGCCGAAAAAATCCGATCCCTCCTGCTCCACAACGCCATGAGCCCCTGGACTGAGCTTCTTCTCTACCAAGCCGCTCGGGCTGAGCACTTGGAGCAAACCCTCCTACCCGCGCTTTTGGCCGGAAAAATCATCCTCTGCGACCGCTTCACTGACTCCACGCTGGCTTATCAAAGCTATGCACGAGGGCTACCCTGGTCTCAGGTGAAAACCTTAAATCGGATTGCAACGCAGGGCGTCTCACCCCATCTCACCGTGTTTTTAGACCTTAACCCGGCTATTGGCTTAAAACGGGCCTCAGACCCCAATCGCTTTGAGGCGGAAGGACTGGAGTTTCACAAAAAAGTTCGATCAGGCTTTTTAAAAGCCCGAGGCGAACGCCCCAAGCAGTGGCTCACCTTGAAAGTTGAAAACCAAACCCCTCAGGCTCTCGCTCTGCGCGTCTTTCAAGCCCTAATCAAACGATTCCCAAGCCATTTCAACCACTTGAAGACGCCTTTGAGGACTCGTGCGTGAGCCCCCTGTTGCCTGAGCTCATTTTCAATCACCACGGGCAAAGCCTCTTCCCACTGATGAATCAGTGGCAGAGCTCTCAAAAGCTGCCTTCGGTCATTCTCTTAACGGGACAAGCCGGCATCGGAAAACGTAAGATAGCCCAGGTCATGGCTCAATGGATGCTCTGTGAAACACAGGGGTTTCTCTCTCTTCCCTCTAGGGACTGCGCGAGCCACACGGCGTCCCTAAAAAATACGACCAGACCCATGCCCTGCACTCAATGCCCCAGCTGCTTGCGCGTGGCCTCATCCAGTGACTCGGAGTTCATTGAAATCTCAGCCCAAGACGCAGAGGACGCCTCCAGCGAGGGCACCTCCTCCGCACTGAAGATTGAAACCTTTCGAAAACTCAAATCCTCTCAAGGGTTTGCCGCACATCCGGGGCGCTTAAAAGTCATCCTAATTGCTTCGGCTGAACGAATGACAGCACAAGCGGCTAATTCTGTTTTAAAGCTCCTTGAAGAGCCCCCCATGGGTTGGGTTTTTCTTCTCACCGCAGCTGATCCCACCTTACTTCTCCCCACCATTGCCTCACGCTGTCAGAACTTTAGACTCAAGCCGTTTTCAACCGCACAGCTTGAGGAACTCTTAAGCGTCACCGACTTGGATCCCGAGCGAAGAGCCGTGTGTGCCTCACTGGCTCAAGGCAGCTGGGATCGAGCCTGTCTTTTAGCCGAGGAGCACGTTTGGGAAAAAAGAAAGCTCCTCTTTGAGTTTTTAAAAACCCCAAGCGCCGTGATTCATCCGCTCATCGATTGGGCATCGGCAGAATCCGCCAATCAGGAAATCTTACTCGACCTTCTGGAGCAGATCGTTGCTGATTTACTGAAATGGAGCGTGAGCCCTTTTCTTTCCTCTCCGGAGAACTACCCCTGGTCCGTTCTGGGGCAAGGCGAGAGGAGTCAACCTCTGGAAAAAACGACACAAGCCCTGATTTCCCATGCCAGAAAACAATCTCAAGGCCAAACAGGGCTCCTGAAGGCCAGAAAATACTGGCTTGAGCACGCGGAGCGCTTAGCCCAAGCCCGGCTCCGAGCCTCGCTTCCTTTAAATAAGAAGCTCTTCATTCAACACCTGCTCATGCCGTGGCTTTTGGAGGCTGCATGATTAACTGCCAGAATCTAGGCAAGCAGTACCGCGGCCAATGGGTATTTCGAAACCTTTGCCTGAAGATTTCTGCCGGAGAATCCTGGGTGCTCTTAGGCCCCTCAGGCTCAGGGAAAAGCCTCCTTCTCAAACTCATTGCAGGACTCATTCAACCCGACGAAGGTCAGATCACCCTTGGGAATCCCAACATCGGCATGTTGTTTCAAAAAAATGCCCTATTTGACTCCCTGACACTCGAGGAGAACCTCTTATTCCCCCTCAAAGAGCGCTTGAAGACCGAAGGCCAGCCAGCAAAGGAAAAAGTCCGCTGGTTTCTCCAAGAAGTGGGCCTGCAAGGCTGTGAATCCCTCTACCCCGATGAGATCTCAGGGGGAATGCAAAAGCGTCTGGGAATCGCTCGCGCCCTCATTGTAGAACCTGAAATCCTCCTGTACGATGAACCCACAGCCGGCTTAGATCCCATCACCTCTCGAACCATTGCGGATCTCATTCAAAGGCTGAGAAAAATGCGAGGCACCACGCTCATCACCGTGACCAACGACATTCAGCGAGCCTACCAGCTCGGGGATCGAATCTGCCTTTTGGCCTTAGGTAGACTCTCGCCCGGGGAGACGCCCCAGACGCTTCAGGCCTCCTCGGACCCTGCCATCCGGCAGTTCATTTACGGACTCAAAGAAGGCCCACTTTCGGCGGGATGATCCATGAGTATTCGCTTTTGCTCCGTCACTAAATCGTTCCCAGGAAAAACGGTCTTAAAAGACGTTTCCTTTGAAGTGAACTCCAGGGAAATCCTCTTTATCTTAGGAAAAAGTGGGATGGGAAAATCAGTAACCCTGAAGCACATCATTGGCCTGATGAAGCCTGACCAAGGTGAGATTCTCGTGGATGGCCAAGCCGTTACCTCCATGACCCCCGAGCAGCTCACCGAAGTGCGCAGAAAGTGTGGCATGGTGTTTCAAAACCCTGCCCTCTTAGACTCCCTTTCCGTCCTGGAGAATGTTGCCTTTGGACTGAAAACCCCTCAATTTATGTCCACCTTAAGCACCCCCTGGACCCCGGAGAAAATCCAAGAGCGAGTGATTGAAACATTAGCCCTCGTCAATCTCTCCTCCGACATCCTCGAACTCAAGCCCGCTGAGCTTTCCTTTGGGATGCAAAAACGAGTGTCCATCGCAAGAACCCTGGCCGCAGGCCCAAGCTACCTCCTCTTTGATGAGCCCACCACAGGTCTGGATCCCATCACCACGCAATTCATCAACGATTTAATCCTCGATCTCTCCAGAAAACTTCACGTCACCAGCATCGTTGTCTCCCATGACATGGGCTGTGCCCTAAAAATCGCAGATCGCATCTTGGTCCTAGATCAAGGCCAAGTCCTTGAACACGCAACGGTCCCTCAGATCCGGGCCTCTCAAAAGCCCCTGATTCGTGACTTCCTGGCCGAGGTGAGCTACTCCCCTCCGCCGGCACAGACCCAATGCAAGCTCCCCTCTGCACGGAGTTTCCCATGAGACGATTCATTCAAAAAGCCACCCTGGATCTCCTCCACGAGTTCGGAGGCATTGCGATCTTTTCTTTTCAAGTGCTCAAGCGCTTTGCATCCAATCCCAAACACCTCAACCCAATCCTCGGGCAAGTGGCATCCATTTCCCTTCGTTCCATCCCCACCGTGGCCTTCTCTGGGGTTTTCGTCGGTGCCATCTTAGTGCTTCAATTCGGTGCCATCTTAGCCAAGTACGATGCCCAAAGCTTCTTAGGCGGCATCAACACTTCGGCCCTGGTGCGCTCGGTGGGACCCCTGATTATTTCCTTTTTACTCGCGGGCAAAGTGGGAGCCTACACCGCAGCTGAGCTAGGCACCATGCGAGTCACAGAACAGATTGATGCAATCGAGTGTTTGGGCGTGGACTCCCTGGAGTACCTCATTGTTCCCCGCTTCATGGGCATCCTCATCTCCAGTGCCATCCTGCTTGCCTTGGGACTCCTCATCAGCATTGCAGGCTCCATGGCGGTTGCAAGCCTCAGTAGCGGAGTGAATTTTTTAGAATTCGCCTCGAGTATCCCAAAATTCACCTCTTGGAGCACGTTTGTGGGAGGATTACTAAAAGCCATCACTTATGGCGCAATCGTGGCTGCAGTTTCTTGTTATCAAGGCTATACGGCCACCGGTGGAGCCCGTGGCGTGGGTCGAGCCGTCACTCTGGCCTCCGTTTATACGAACTTCTATATCGTCATTGCCAACTACCTCACAAGCGAGCTTTTTCAAGGGTTTTTAACTTTGGGAGAAAGCCTTCAGATTTGGATTCACAAAGGATGAGCATGCAGCGTTTCCTCCATCGCTTAGGCAGCCCGGTTTATGAACTCCTCTGCACGTGGATGGAGATTGGATCGCTCTTTTTAGGCGTGATTGCAAAACTCCCCAGCTTCAGTCACTACCGATGGAAAT